>DAOWNO010000265.1 GCA_030642525.1 Candidatus Aegiribacteria sp. | reverse complement strand
TAACAGCAGCTTATCTTCCGATTATCTAATTATTGGATTCACCGGAAGCTCTGCGTCCGGCATACTTCCATATGGTGTTAGATTTACACTACCGGATTTCGTTAATGATCCTTTCCTCATGCCAGACTGGCCATCCTCAGATACTTTATTATCTATGGAGATGCTATCCCATCCGGATACGGACGAACTCTGGATGTTTGGAGATAACAGTGATCATAACATCTACATGACCCGCAGTACGGATAACGGGATTAACTGGACAACCGCTGAACTGGTCGCGAGCGATGCCATACTTCCTTCAGCGGCAGCAGGCCCCGCCGGATGGACCTACCTTACGTATAAGAGATGCTCAGACAACAGGATCATGTCCGTCTCTTTCAGCGAAACCAGTTATTTCGAAACCGAAGTCGCTGACGGAGCAAGTACATCGGCTCCGATAATTACTTCAGAAAAAGCCGGAAGCGGAGTTGTTTCAGTTATTTACCATGATCAGAATTACGATATAAGGATGGCGCTCTCAACGGATAATGGCGCACACTGGACTGTGTCCAGCGCTATTTCCAAGGGTTACTATCCGTTCATCGATGTTATGAATTACAGCAGAAGATGCGCCCTGGCGTTCATTGATTACACTACCGAAAATATCTACTACGCTTCCGCGGAGAACCTTACAGCGCTGCCGACTGTAAGCCCTATCGTAGTATCAGATCAGCCAGTGTTCATGGGCGGCCCGCCTGTAATCAGACACGGACGGCTTACATCAGGGGTATCCCTTTTCTACATGGGCCCCGGAACAGGAGGACCTGAACCTCAGGATCTCTGGTTCGACAATTCCCTGCACACTGAATCGAACCCTGAACCTGAATTATCAGGAGCAATTTTCTCAATGGGTCCGAATCCTTTCACGTCCTGTCTATCCATCGAATTCAGTTTCACAGAACCGGGTGAGTGCGCTCTTGATCTGTACTCCATGGATGGAAGGCTCATTAAATCGATCTACAGCGGTGTAACAGGCAGAGAAACGGTGCAGATCGGTGAAGAGTTACCAGCAGGTGTGTACAGCGTTGTTCTCCGAACCGGAGATTCAATGACTACAAGACGGGTTGTGAAGCTCTAGCTCTTACAAGATCGGTAACAGCAGCGGCTGCCGGGCATTTACCCGGCAGCCGTTTCTCATGCAGACCTGTCAGAAAATCGATCTCCGTTCTTCGATTCGCATTAATATCCTGCAGCATACTTGATCTGTTTCCGGAAGAGGAAAGCAGAAAATCAATCATTACGGAAGCCTCTTCTTCAGCCGCTTCTCTGTATTCGAACGGGATAACCTGAACAAGTTCCCGGAATAATTTGTTGATCAAAGGACTCAATCCCGCTTGACGCAGCCGGTTGTTCCTCACCCCGGAAAGAGCACTCAGAGGATTGATAACACTGTTGACAAGCCACTTCGCCCATCGGACTGTTTCCATATTATCAGTGATTTCAATTGGAATTCCGCAATTCTTGAACAGTAACCTCGCGACTCCGTCAGAAGAGAGTATAATTTTACCCGGAGCCGTATCAACAAACCTCTGCTTCATTAGAAAAAATCCTGCCGTGAGTACAGCAGGTTCTACTCTTTTACTCCACGAAAGGCCCCATTCGTTTTCAAGGTCCATGCCGTTCGTAAAGCAGATGCAGCGATCTTCGGCAGAACTTTCCGCCAGTGACGCAACATCTTTCAGATCAAAGGCTTTCACCGCTACAACGCAGTATTTCCCATTTACATCATCACCGGCTTCGAGTTTATCAACTACTGCTGCTCCGCTGAACTCTCCTATGGATTCGAGCCGGATTCTTCCGCGGCCACAACCGGAAGGGCCGATCAAAACAACATCCAGAGAACGTGAAAGAGCAACGGCAAGCCCGGTTCCAACCGCACCGTCACCCCAGATTACTACAAGGTGTCTGTTACTTGGCACTTTCCTTATCGGGTTTCTTTCCTTCTTTTTTAAGTTTTTCTATAACTTCCTCGATCTTTTTTCTCCCTTTTTCCTTTGCCTCTTCAAGCTTTTCCTTTGATTCGTCAAGCTTCTCTCTGCTTTCATCATACTTCTCTTTGCCCAATGTGGAAACTTCTGCGTACTTGTCTTTCCCTGCCGCAATAAGTTTTTCAGCTTCCGCACGAACCAGGGAGTAGAATTCCTCACCCTTTTCTCGAAGATCTTCAGAAGTCACCCTTACTTTTTCTCTTGTCTCCTTACCTCTGGCGGGAGCGTATAGAAGCGCTACTATACCTCCGGTCAGTACACCAGCAATGAATGCCCAGAACTCGCCTTTCCCATTATTAGCCATGTTTTTCTCCTTTCACTTTCCACAGCATTTCTTGTATTTCTTGCCACTGCCGCATGGGCACGGATCATTTCTTCCCACTTTCGGCTGCTTTCTGACAACAGTAACAGGCCGCCCTCCACTTTGGGGTCTTCCCCCTTCCCGGGGGCTGACATTTGGCAGAACAGCGGATGGATGCATCGCGTTCCCGCTTATTTCCCGGTTTTCAGGCATGTCACTTTTTACACTTCGCGGCCATAATGCAAGTACCTGCCGCACGACAAGTTTATCTATCCTGTCCAACAGTTCTTCAAACAGCCCGAAAGCTTCCTTTTTGAACTCAACGAGCGGATCGCGCTGAGCATAAGCTCTCAGCCCAATTCCGGATTTAAGATGATCGATTCCGTAAAGATGCTCCCGCCACATGGAATCAATTGAACCAAGAACAGCCCTTTTCTCGAGCTCAGCGGACAGCTCAAGCCCTATCCTTTCCTTCTTCATCCTGTAGTAATCCAATATCCGATCAGCTGCCGTACTTCTGGCTTCCTCGGCTGTATGCTCCCCTGAAGAAAGATCAGACAGGTTGATTCTTGTGCCTGAGAGCTCTCCCAGAAGCGCCTGTCCCCGTGCAAGTTCCCATTCCTCAGGTTCGATCTCATCATGGATCGATTCAACAAGAATATGCGACGAAACAGCACCTATCATATCATCTACTTCTTCGGAAAGATTCTCACCCGTAAGAGCTTGGAGCCTCCGGGTATAGATAACTTCCCGCTGCCGGTTAACGACATCGTCATATTCGAGCAGGTGTTTTCTGATTCCGAAGTTGTACTCCTCAACTCTTTTCTGAGCTTTCTGGATAGCTTTTGTCAGCAATGTGTGTTCAATGGGTTCCCCTTCGTCATCACCACCGCTTTTCTTCATGAAATCAATGAGCTTTTCGGAGGCAAACAATCTGAAAAGATCATCTTCAAGAGACAGGTAGAACCGGCTTGTTCCCGAGTCCCCCTGGCGCCCGCTTCTTCCCCGGAGCTGCCTGTCAATCCTTCGGGATTCGTGCCTGGCTGTACCGATTACGAAAAGACCTCCGGGAACAGCTGTTCCACTGCTGTCAGTAACTTCCTTGATGTCCTCCGCGAGTTTAATGTCCGTACCGCGCCCAGCCATATTGGTCGCTATGGTAACAGCGCCCTTCTGCCCTGCCCGGGATATTATCTCTGCTTCATTCTTATGATGCTTTGCGTTGAGCACGCTGTGAGGAATCTTCCTGGCCTTCAGCAGCCTTGAGAGCAGCTCCGATATATCGACCGATACTGTTCCCACAAGTATGGGCTGACCCATGGAATGAAGTCTTTCAATTTCAGTAATAATGGCGTTGAATTTCTCCCGTCTGGTCC
>DAOWNO010000034.1 GCA_030642525.1 Candidatus Aegiribacteria sp. | reverse complement strand
GGTTCATCTTGTGGAGAGTACCTCTGTAATAGGCGGCAGGATCATACGATGTGAGGATATTTTTCCTTCAATGGAATGCGCGACCTGCATGGTATCTCCGATGCAGCAGGATATACTGGTAAATGATCAGATCAATGTAATCACGATGGGAACTGTACTGAGCATTGATGGATCTCAGGGCGACTTCCATGTAAAAATTTTGAAAAAAGCAACATGCGTTGATCCCATCGCGTGTATAGGTTGTGCTGAGTGCTGGAACGTGTGTCCTGTAACCATTCCGAACAGTTTTGAAGAGAATCTGAATGATCGAAAAGCGATTTCAGTTCCCTGCGCGGGAGCGCTTCCAAACGTCCCATGGATCGACAGAGAATACTGCCGAAGGTGGAATGGTCAGGAGGAGTGCAATGAGTGTGCTGCTGCATGCGTTTTCGAGGCAATTGATTTCTCTGGTCAGGACTCAGAACTCAATCTGAATGTTTCCGACATCATACTTGCTACTGGATATAAGCCTTCCGGTGGAGATGATTTGGAAAGATTCGGGTGGGGGAAGTATCCAGGCATCTTCACTGCACAGGAATTTGAGAGATATTACGCATCGAACGGTCCGACTGGCGGGAAATTAACCACTAAAGATGGGAAAAAGCCTGATTCCGTTGCGATCATCGTGCATGCAGACGGAACGGGAAGCTTCTCACATATCAACACCATGTACTCTTTGAAATTTCTGCATTATCTCGAACAGAAGCTGCCGGATGTAAAAATCCAGGTATTTCTGGACAGTTCATATTCTCCCGATTCCGCAGAGGACAGATATCACAAACGCTGGCAGGATATTGAAACTGACCTCATCAGGTATACCGGAACACCTGAAATCAGTTCCGGATCCGATGATAATCTTATAACCATCTCATGCAGAACGGATAAGGGCGAAATTGCCGGTCACGCCGAAATGGTAATACTCGGAGTATCCATGCAGCCATCGAAGGGAACAGCGGAATTCCTCGATATGCTTGAATTGAACAGCAACGACGAAGGATTCCTCAGTACTCCTGATGCTGCACATTCATCAGTCCTTTCCAGCATACCCGGTATACTGATAGCCGGCTGCGCCGGCGGACCTTCTGATATTCCGGTTTCAGTCACGAAAGCTGCTGCTGCAGTCGGTCGGATTCTGTCCTCCTCCAGCCGGAAGGAGGAATAATGCCTTCCGGCAGAATCGGAGTGTTCGTATGTGCCTGCGGTCCTAATATCGCCGACAGGATGGATATTGAGAGAATCGTTCAGGAAGTCTCAACCATCGAAGGTGTGGTTCTGTCCGAAACTTATGGTCTGCTCTGCTCTCCGGCAGGGAAAGTGTATCTTGCAGAGCGAATCATTGAAAATGAACTGGACCGAATCGTAGTCGCCGCCTGCTCCCCCAGGGAACATGAACGGACCTTTATGGAGATCTGTGAAAAAGCGGGTCTTAATCCTTTCATGATGCAGATGGCCAACATAAGGGAACAGGTTGCCTGGGTAACAAATGACAAGGATCTGGCTACCGATAAAGCGCTCAGATTGATCAGAGGAGCCATCAACAGAACCACACGTCATAAACCTCTGGCAAAAACAGGTATCGTCTGTAACCCCGAAATTGTTGTTATCGGAGGTGGAATAGCGGGTATGACCACATCACTCGTTCTCGCCGAAGCTGATCGAAGAATTACAATAATAGAAAGGGCTTCATCTCTTTGCGGAACAGCAGATTCAACTGACAAGACGCTGATTGAAACCCTTGCAGATAAGATTGAGAACAGAAGTGAGATAACTGTGCTCCTGGAAACTGAAATCAGTGAAATCGTAGGGTTTTTCGGAAATTTCATAGTAAATTCGAAGTCGAGTTCCAACGAGTTCGAGCGAGATGAGATTCATGCCGGATCAATTGTTCTCGCAACAGGATGCAGTACCGGAGACTCAGAAGAGTCTGTTTCATCTCCGGGTTTCACAGAAATCGCCGATATGCTGAGAATAGAAACCGATGAAAACGGGTTTCCGGCCAGGGAACACGACTCACTTGCCCCCGTATCAACTCCCACTGACGGGGTTTACGTCACAGGATGCGCAGGCGGGTCATGTGATCTTCTGATGACTGTCGCTCAATCTGAAGCCGTAGCGGGTACGATCCTCTCTTCTCTGATTCCCGGTAGAGAAGTTGAGACAGAACCGAAGACTTCAGTCATATCGGAAACTCTCTGCAGAGGATGCCGGATCTGCCTTGAAGTATGCAGCTATGGAGCAATATCCTTCGATGAAGAAAAGCTGATCTGTTCTGTTAACAGCATACTCTGCAAAGGTTGCGGGAACTGTGCCGCGGCATGTCCTTCCGGAGCGATAAAGGCTCAGCACTTCACACCTGATCAGATTCGCTATCAATTGACAGGACTTCTGACATGAAGGCGGGACTTACAACTCTGCTGGTGGAATTCATGAGGAACTGTCTTGCTGATGGAACCGTCGATTCGGTAATGGTCCCTTTTAATGGCCCTGGTGATTCATTTCCATGGATGCTTGCATGCGATCCTGCTATGCTTGAGAAAGCTGAACCTCTGCCTCCAATAATGTCTGTGCATGGTGCTAAAGCTCTTGCTTCATTCGCTCAGACTTCAGGTGAAGGCAAAATACTTGCAGTTCTTCGTCCATGTGAAGCCAGAGCGGCAATCGAACTGTCGAAACTCGAACAGATCGATCTTGGGAATATCATTCTGCTCACAATGGACTGTCCCGGAGCCGTGCCTCTTTCTGAATACGGTGAAAACGGAATCAGCAAACCGGACTGGTCAGATTCCGATACTGTCCGCCCGCTCTGCAGACAGTGCACCGATTTCACAGCAGCCGGTGATATCTGCCTGGCCCTTCATGGTGATGGAGAAATGTTCGTTCCCCTTTCAGAAACAGGAGAATCCCTTCTTGCATCTCTTGATATGCAGTCTGACCCGGATACATCCAGCTGGAGAAAATGGGCGGACGATCTGACCAGAAAGAGAATGAAAATAAAAGAAACGGAAAGGGAGAATCTCCGGAATTCCTACGGCGGCCTGGATGGCCTTACCGAAGTTTTCAGCGGATGCATCGGCTGCCGCAACTGCAGGACCGTCTGCCCGATCTGCTACTGTCGACTCTGCTTCATAGACATGAAGGACAGGCGATCACCGGCAGGAGACTATCTTGATCATTCCCGGAAAGCGGGAGCTGCCAGGCTTTCCACAAACACACTGCTCTTCCACATCGGCAGAATGGCGCATATGAGTCTTTCATGCGTTTCCTGCGGCATGTGCGAGGATGCATGCCCATCTGATATCCCTATCGGAAGGCTTGTAAGCATGGTTTCCGGCAGTACTGCTGACCTGTTCAGCTATAATGCCGGAGAAGATCCTCTTGTCCCGATCCCGCTGAATACATTCCAGAAAGATGAACTTCATGATTTCGAAGACTGAGATACGAAATTCCCGGAACAGCATTCTGGTATCTGATGAATCTGTACAGGATTCTCTGCGGAGGATCCTGAAGCATCTCCTCGTTACAGGTCAGGTGGACTCGGTCTTTGCGCTTCGCCGGACGAAGCAGAAGGGAAGATTCTGTTATTCGCTAATCTCTGACCCTGAACTTATTGATGAAGTTCTCCCCTTTTACCCTGTAATGCCCGTGCAGGGAGCCAAAGCTCTTTCAGAACTCACCACTACAGAGATTCTGCAGAAACCGGTCGCTGCTCTTCTGAGACCATGCGAAATCAGAGCGTTTGTTGAGAATGCCAAACAGTCACAGGGGAGCCTGGACAATCTGTTCATAATCAGCTGTACCTGCCCGGGAGTTATCCCGGCATCCAGACTGTTGATGGAGGACAGAGAAACAGTACTCTCAGAACACATGGATAATATCAGAAACGCATGCAGAACCTGCATGGAATTCGTGCCTGAGACTCACGCTGATATGACTGTCGTAATAGCTTCCGACATCGCTCCTGAGAACTGCCGAATTTTCCTTAACACGGAGAAAGCCGGTATCATCGCGGAGGGGCTTTCGTCATTCACTTTGGAAGATGGAGCCCCCCCGAAGGAAAACCTTGCTGTCCTTCTTAAAATCAGACAGCTCAACCGCGAAGACCTCCTTGCGGAAACACCCTCGGTAGAGGACGGTTTCGATTCTTTGATCAATCTCTTCTCTACATGTATCAACTGCCGAGGCTGCAGAGAAGCATGTCCTCTCTGTCATTGTGTTCTCTGTGATTATGAAACGGCGCGTACCCAGCACTCGCCGGAACTCATCCGCGCTGAAGCGAAAAGAAGAGGCGCGATCAGGGTACCTCCGGGAACAATTCAGTTCCAGCTTGGAAGGCTCATGCATATTTCACCATCCTGTGTTTCATGCGGACAATGCAGTGATGTATGCCCTGTTGATATCCCGGTGTCTGATATCTTTACCAGAGCAGCCGATCTCGTCCAGACCGCACTGAATTATGAATCCGGAAAAAGCCTGGATGACGATCCGCCGATGTCGATTTATATCGAACATGAACTGCAGGATATCACAGATTAATTTTAATCATTCTGTCATAGGTACCCACTGGACAAATTTATCTTTTTGATCTATATTTTTTGCTCTATTCGGATATTCCGGATAAATGAAATAATCCTTAAAAAAGAAGGGGAAACATGCGTAAACTCATAGCAATGTTTACTGTAGTAGCATCTTTGCTTATCGTCTTCGGCTGCGGAGACGATTCAACAGGGCCGAGTGGAAACACGGATTATCTGCCCATGGCGGTCGGCAATCAGTGGAACTATTCATTGAGCGGATATATCAGCGAAGCTGGTGCCGATACCGTTTTCATCAGCGGATCCAACATTTCAAAAGTCCTTGAAGTAACAACTCACGAGCAGGGCTTTCAGCTTTATGTAATCCAGGACAGCACAACCACTGCGGACACAACATTCACAAAAATTACCTATTTGAATAAGACTGATACCGAGTGGAGAATGTACGATGACACCACATCAACCGAGTATGAACTCTTTATGAAGCTGCCGGTCACGCTTGGTGACGGCTGGATACCCAATGCCGATGAACCGACAATCATGCGAACAGTTCTTTCCGTTTCTGAAACTGTCACTGTGCCTGCCGGAACCTATACCGACTGCGCCAATCTAAGAGATTCCGATTCACAGGAGCCGGATTTCAGCTTCGATCTGTTCCTCTCAAGAGGGACCGGTGCTGTAAAATATACCATTAATGATACCGATTCGACCGGAACCGTTTACATGTCTTACGACCTGACCAGCTCAATCATCAACTGATCTTAAAGGGGGCGGCAATTGCCGCCCCTTCAGCTCTTCTGTATTCATCGCATTACAATGAATTTACCCGAAATATCATCATCGCCTTCGATCAGATACAGATATATTCCGTTCAACACATTGTTTACATTCCAGTAATATAATTCACCTGCGATTTCAACTGAACTGTGACGCAATCTCCCTGCCGTATCGTATATTCTTATAGAGGCCCCGGGCTCTAATCTGCTGAATACGATACTGCTTCCAGATCTATACACAATCGGCATGAATGGACTGCCTGAAAGATCTGTATCATTACTTATTCCGGTGTTCTGATATTCAAATGCTCCAATGTCGAATATTCCGTCATAAGGCCTTGTCTCATACTGACAATGCCTGATGTATTGAAAAAGTACGTCATGATCGGGAAGAACATCAGCATGAAGAGACGTTCCCGCGTTGATGCATGGCGAACCTTCAGCAAGATGGAAATCCTCAGATCCAAAATCCGCAAATCCGGGAAATTCACCTGTAACGATACCGCCAGAGTTAATGACCGTTCCCTGGAACCCGCTCTGATGTGTTTCAACCCAGCCGGTCTTAAACCAGTTGTTTCTTATATCAAGGGTACCATGAACGTTGAGTAAAGCCAGTCTGTTTCCATTATCAGTTACATATACAATATTGTTTCTCGCATCCGCGAATTCATCATTAGTTGATAATCTGAATAGTGTTGTATTCCCTGTCCTTTTCGATATCACGGTGTTGTTGTAGAAATACAGCGTTCCTTTTCTGTAATGATCTGTGTTTGAGCCGTCTCCTCCATAGTGGCATATCTGGCTGTTACCCTCATTGTACTGTTCTATCAGGATATTCCCGTAGACAAATGTCTCGGAATATGCAGGGTCATTATAGATCCCGGAATGATCTGATTCAACCAGATCAAGCTGTCTGTTGCCGCATTCTATCCAGTTGTATCTGATAACCGTGCCGCATGAACGATCCTTAAGATTGCCTCCGTCGCATCCTGCCCTGAGCGGTCCAAAATGATTGTACTGGAAAATAATACCATTTGATTCAGTGTAATTGTTATGCTGGTAATAACTGCCCTCAATACCGTTATCGTATATGTGACAACACTCAATCGTGATGTTGCCTGACTGGTATGAAGCAAAGAAACCATTCCCGCAATCGCGGAGAATACAGTTTCTTATCGTAACATGATCACCTGATATCGCATAGATCGAGGCGGCATTGTCCGAATAGCTTCCAGGCTGACCGCTGTCATTCGTAAACGTGAATGGCGATCGCCCGCTTCTTATATCCAGGTTCTCTATTACGACATAGTCCGGATCCTGATTCGGGAAGCTCGATCCGCCAAGGTTGATAACTCCTCTTTCCTCTGACCAGTAATCCAGTTCCAGTCTTGTTACCGCGTCACGTCCATCAATAACGGGAAGCTCACCACCCGGACCGGGTATTCCTTTGAAGACTATGTTATCTGAGGCGGTTCCCGAACGGGCTATCACCCACTTTTCACAGTATGGCTCTGTCCTGTAATGAATGAGAACCGAATCCCCGGGATTGAGGTTTTCAAGCGGAACATCGCCGATATTCTCGTAAGACATCCCTGATCCGACTTCATAGGTTAAAGCAAGAGTATCTCCCGAAAAATGCAGAATGAACAGGAATATCAGAGATTCGCACATTTTCGTTCCGGTTTTCAATATATGTTCCTCTTACATTTCAATATTCGAGATGTCAGGTCAGGTGGCCAGTTTTTTCTTTTCTGTCCTGACCTTTTCAACCCATCCTTCAACACCAAGTTCTATGAATACTCGAAGCGCTTTATCAAAGCTCATCATTGCCCTGTCTTCATCACTGGATTTCCTGTACATCAGACCCTGATAATAATAAACCTGACCAATATTAAGCTGTCTATTAATATCTTTGAAAATCGTCAATGATTTGTCAAAAGCAATTATGGCTTTATTCCATTTTTTTTCCTCTGCGGACAGACGGCCGGACAGACAATGTGCTGATGCTTCTATTTTTACTGAATTTATCACATCGATTAATTGAAAGATCTTATTCAGTGTTTTTCCTGCCATTACCAGTTTATTCTGTTCCAGGTAGAGTGAAATAGAACTCAAAAGAACTTCAGCAAGCAGTGAATTTGATTTCATCACCAGGGCAACTGATTGAGCTTCCTCATAGTACTCTTCAGCGATGGATGGTTCCCCTTCTTCAAGATATGTATCTCCAATCGCGACAAGGCTTTCCGCCTCTGTCTGGCGATCATTGATCTCTCTGGCGATATTTAAAGAATGTGTACAGTATTCCAGTGACCTGGAATAATCACCAAGCTTATAGTAAAGAACTCCTATGTTATTACGAGTCATAGCCTCTACCTTGCGAGTACCGGTTTCAATTGAAATACTCACTGAGGCCTCATAGTATTTTATTGCCTCTGCATATCTCCCGGATGCCGCACTCAAAATTCCGATATTGTTAAGCGTACTCGCTTCAAGCTTCCTTGCGCCTATTTCATTTGATATTTTCAAAGATTTTTTATAACATTCTTTTGCTTTTGTATTATCACCAAGATTTCCATATATGAGACCGATATTGCCAAGCGCTCTGGCTTCAGTTTCGATATCGCCGAGAGTTTCTGTTATCTCCAGTGAACGAAGGTAGTGTTTCAGTGATTTTGAATACTCGCCCAGATTCCAGAAAATAATACTCTTATTCCCAAGAATCATTGCTTCGAATTTCTTATTCTCTGTCTGCTCCGCAATCGTCAATGAACTCTGATAGAATTTCAGCGCTCTTTTGAATTCACCAAGATACCAGTTGGCGATTCCAATACAGTTAAGACCTCCCATCTCTCCCTGCTCATCATTCAGTTCCCGGTAGATCTTCAGGGCTTTCTCTGCTATTTCTATAGTATCATCGTAGTGAGATAATCCAAAATAGACTCTGCACAGATCAATAAGGCAATCAGCTTCCAGTTTCTTCTCCCCGAGGACCTGCGCATTACTGACAGCTTCTTCCAGATCCGCTATCGCCGTCTCATTCTCTCCGACCAGATCCAGGATTGCCGCTCTTTGTTTTAGAACTTCGACTTCCTTTAGCCCATGCCCCTCAATCCCGCTCTCTGCCAGAGACTCCAGCACTCTGCTATAGAACTCTATAGCATCTCGATTTGCATAAGCGTTTTTTGCCCTGTCCGCAGCAATCAAACCATATTCTATTACTTTATCATTATCTTTACATAAATAATAGTGATGGGTTAGCTCCTCTACTACATTTTCAACACATTCTGCATTGAGATTAAGTAATGCTTCCGCAACTTTCCGATGATAGCTCTTTGATTTAATCTTATGAATCTGCTGATATATCGTCTCTCTTATTACATCTTCTGAGAAGTAATATGTCTCTCCTTCACTTTCCTTCAATAATCTCATACCGATAATTTCATCCATCAGATCGAACAGATGGCCTTCATTCATTCCGGTTACTTCACGCAGTAAAGCAAAATCGAACTTCCTGCCAATGACCGCGGCATACTCCAGTAATTCTTGCGATTGACTGCTCATCATACCCATTTTCCTGTTGACCACACCCTTGACCAAATGGGGAATGATAATCTCTCTGCCTTTGACGAACGAAAGCTCTGTCTCGGTGCTGATGAACGCGTCATTAGTCTCCAGGGACTTCATCAGTTCCTCAACAAAAAACGGATTACCGCCTGTTTCTCTGTAGATATAAGCATTGAGTTCTGGCGATGGGGAAATACCAACCATAAGCGACAGCATCTGCGCGACTTCGAAAGGCTCCAGGGACTCAAGCTGGATCCAGTCATACAGTTTTTCCCGATTCATAGACTGCATCAATCTCTGGAATGATTCAGATTTTGCTTCTTCAATACGGTAAATGAAAAAGAAAAAGACGGGATTTTCCTTCAACGCTCTGACAAGGTAATAGAAAAGTTCCAATGAACTGTCATCTGCCCAGTGAATATTGTCAAAACATATTATCAAAGGTGAACTTGAAGCCTGCAGCTCAAGGAATTTGTGTATTCCCTCATAAAGCCTGAACTTGTCAAGCATGAATATGCTTTTGTCCAGATCTACGAACTCATCAGACATCTCTGGTATGATCTTCGTCAACTCAACCAGGAAAGCCCGGGGAATTCCTTCGATGCTCTTCTCACCTTCTTCTCTGAAGATACTCCGGACAATCTCCCTGAAGGGATAATAGGGTATTGACCTTGTCGTTGCTGAAAGATTACTCTCCTGAAAGGCGATACCTTTCTTTTCTGACTCTTTTGCGACTTCATGCACCAGTCGTGTTTTCCCAACACCTATTTCACCGCTGATACAGACAGCTCTCATGCTACCCTCAGCAGTGCTGTTGATAACATCTTTGATTCTGCCCATTTCCTCTTCCCGGCCAACTATTTCACCTGTCGGGGTAATTACCCTCCTCTTTTCCTTCCTGAAAGCGCCAATTCTGTCTCTACCGTGTCTTTTCGCGCTGTACAGACGACGGTCAGAGGTATTGAAGATTGACATCCAGTCCTGTCCATCGATTGGAAATGATGCTATGCCAATACTGCATGTCAGCCTTATTTTTGAGAACTCCCTGGAACGGCACTGCTCCAGAACGCGTGAAGATATTCTGGCAGCCTGCTTGTATCTGGTATCCGGCAGGATGCAGATAAACTCGTCTCCACCGTAACGGTAAACAATATCGTCTTTTCTCAGAAGATCCCTGAGAAAAGCAGCATATTCAATAAGAACCGCATCACCCACGGAATGACCATATGTATCGTTGATGTTCTTGAAATGATCGAGGTCGATAATGACCACTGACAGAGAACTTTTTTTCAGACCGGCTTCCCGTATGTACTCGAAGACGGTCCTGTTCAGGTAACGGCGGTTATAAAGACCGCTGAGATCATCGATATACTCCATATCAATGTTGTTCATCTTAGACCCCGTGTTTAACCCCATCGCAGTTTTCATTTAACTATACTGCAAATCGATTCTTCAGGAAAGTAATACGATCATCAGGTGATACTGCTGTTCAATATTCGAGTTAGCAACGATGGTTATACATGAGATATTCATGTTGTATTCGATATGAACACTGAATCCACGGATGGGGACATGCAAGCTCTGCTGCTTGTCCCCAAGAAGAATGGTTCCCTGTGACCCGGAGAAGCCTCACCCTTTGAGGAGTCCTTACTATATGGGAGCCTGCGGCACGAATGATCAGAACAGGGTTTTGATGCTGCCCCATGTTTCGGATTCGAGGGCACCAAGAGGCTCTCCGTAGAAAACGAAGAACATATCCGTGGGAATCTCGAAATAGACCATGCCCTCAACCCAGACACCACCGCCATTATCATACCAGCATGAATCGCCGATGTTATTATCACCAACAAAAGTGAAGCAGCCATCTGTAACTTCAGCCTGTATTTCAAAGTAGTAATGGATTCCTTCATCAAGCTCCGGATAAAGATCTGCGTCGATTATGCAGCGGGTCTCATACAAATCGTATCCCCAGACACTGTAGCCTGTGTATGTGTTAATACATGGAACGCTTTCAACCCATACATCTGTGTTGGTATTTGGATCAGAATCGCTTAAATCATCCTCGGAAATCACAAGGTTCATGGTTGATGCTGGCATACTGGTCCAGATCATCCAGGTATAGATATCTGTCAAATAGTAGCAGCCATCAAGCACGAAGTCATCACAGAGCC
>DAOWNO010000247.1 GCA_030642525.1 Candidatus Aegiribacteria sp. | reverse complement strand
CTGGTCAGTCGGAAATACCTGCGATTGAATAACCGCAAACATGCTTCACCTCGAATTCCCGAAAATCAGCCATTCAAAGACGAAAATCCTGTTCCTGAAAATCGGAACAAAAACATACATACGAAAGGAATATAATTATGCGTATATCACCATACACCCTGTTCGCTATCGTCTTCTCATCCGTATTCGTTACCGGAGCGTTCGCGCAGGATCTGTCTGCTGAGGAAATTCTTAGCAATGCGGACGATGTCAGTAACGAAGCTCCGGATCTGAAAGCAACGGTTGAAATGGTCCTGATCGAAGCCGACGGTGACCAGAGTGTGCGTGAAATGGAAATCTATCAAAAAGGCGCCGATTCACGGATGATGCGTTTCCTCTCTCCCGCAGGCCAGAGGGGAATCGGTTTTCTCAGCCTGCCCGATGATGTGAATTACCTCTATCTGCCTGCGTTCGGTCGCGTGCGAAGGATAGCTTCACATGTAGAGAACCAGAACTTTGCAGGTACGGATTTCAGTTACGATGATTTGAGTTCGTTTCGATTCGGTGACGAATACGATCCTTCTATGAACGAAAGTACAGAATCCTGCTACGTACTTGAATTGACCCCGAAATCCGGAATCAGCAGCGAGTACAGCAAACTGCTGATGTGGGTCCGGCTGGACAATTTCTATCCAGCAAAAATCGAGTTCTACAACAGAAGCGGAGAGCTGTGGAAAGTTCTGAAGCAGGAAAATATTCAGCAGATCCAGGGCTACTGGGTTTCTCTGGAGAGAGAGATGAGCGATGTAATAAGCGGTCACAGTACAAGTATGAATATGACAGAGGTTGAGGTCGATTCGGGTTTGAGCGATGATATCTTCTCACAGCGATACCTTACGCGGATTCAGTAGAGTGATGCTGAACACAAGGAGTACATGGCAACTTCCGCTGAAACTGTTTTTCGTGCTTCAAACTGTATGTACGTCAGTTCTTTTCGCTCAGGATAATATATCAATAGGTGGCTATGTACAGACCGAGAATCATGTAACTTTGGACGATATGGAACTGACCTGGAGTGAGAACAGATTGAACCTGAAATTGTCCGCCGGCAACTTCACGGATTACGGTTTGTTCAGCGAAGTGCAATTCAGGGGGTTCGGATATGTTAAGACGGATTCGGTATCGATGCTTCAGGGCCTTGAAGAAAGTGGCTCATACCCCGGTGGTGTCGAACTTCGTGAGGCCTACCTGGATCTGTACTCCTTTCCGTTCAGCTCTACGGACTTTCGACTAGGACGCCAGAACATCAACTGGGGCACTGCTGATGGCCTGAATCCTACAAGCAACATCAGTCCCGATAATCTGGAGATACTGCTTGATTTCGGAGAGCACCTCGCTGTGGACGCATTCCAGGGAACTTACTACGGATCACTTGCCAACCTTACGTGCGTGTACGTACCAACCTTCACCCCTGCCCGCCTTCCTCCTCCAGGCTATTCCAGCGCGCTGCTTTCAGCGTTCTCTTCAGCCATGAGCCTTCCACCCGGCGTTTCACTTGACGGGTTCACGCAAAAGGTTGAACTTCCGCAGCGCGATCTTGATGAATCCTCACAGTACGCGATCAAGCTGAGTTCTTTCATGCATGGATTCGATCTTTCCCTCAGCTACTACTTCGGAAGGTACGATCTTCCTGTCCCACATGTCATATCGATGCCCGATTCAGTAATTACTCTTACCTACCCGAAAGTACAGATCATCGGCGGGGATTTCGCGGGGGCTATCGGTTCGGTCGGTATCTGGGGTGAAGGAGCAGTATTCTTCCCTGAGGAAGTCCTGCTCGATATACCCGGATTGCCTGCCGAAGAAATGCTCAAAGACGAATCGTACGCCCGCTTCATCGCAGGTTGTGATTATACATTTGAAAACGGTGTATACGTAAATACACAGGTGCTTCATGGATTCCTGCACGAGCTTGGCAGGGAAAATCTCAACGACTATCTTACGTTTCGAATCGAACGAGATCTCCTGAACAGCAAACTGACTCTGGTTCCTGTTTCATTCGCGACTTCCGTAAGTGACTGGGATGATCCCGATGAGAATTATGGTCTGGCTTACGTTCCGGAACTGACATACAGACCCGTTGACAATGTCGAGATAACATTAGGCGGTGCTATTCTGCATGGTGAAGGCGAGAATCTGTTCAGACAGCTTGGTGACCGGGACGAACTTTATTTGAAAGCCAGGGCAAGTTTCTAGCAATATGAAATTGGTTGAAACATGGAAAAGCATAGCTGTCACTTTACTCTGGTGGCCAATCCTTGTTCTGGATGCTCTATGCGTAGCTCTCCTGGTTACTATTCTGCCTGACCGCCGCCTGCGCAACGGAACAGTCGTTCGCGCCGCATCATCGTTGCTCCTGAAAGCGGCGGGTGTTGAAGTACAGGTTCAGGGTCTTGAGAATATCATCAAAGGAAAATCTCAGATTCTTGTGGCCAATCATCAAAGCTGGTTCGATTCGTTCATACTGGCCTCTGTGCTTCCTATTCCCATAACCTTTGTCTCAAAAAAAGAGATGTTCCGCGTGCCTGTTTACAGTTACATCATGCGACGTCTTCGCTTTGTTAGTGTGGACAGAGTGAATCCCCATAGTGATCTGAAGAGTATAGATGCAATTGCAGCTCTCCTTCAATCCCAACTGTCACTTGTGATATTTCCTGAAGGGGTAATGAGCAGAACAGGTAAACTCGGTTCCTTCAAGAGAGGAGCTGTATACTTTGCAGCGAAGACGAACGTACCTGTTACACCGATTGCTCTGACAGGCACCAGGAAGATCAAGTCACAAGGAAGCCCATGGATACACTATGGCGTACAGACGAAAGTCATAATCTCGGAACCTGTTGAAGCAGGTGACCTGAAAAGAGAAGAACAGCGGACAGTTATGAAAAATATAAGAACGACAATCGAACGGAATTTAACAGCCATGGAAATATCCGGGGATTTAAATAATAGTCCCATGGTTGAGGTTGAATACGATGCAACGTGTTAAAAATAAGTTGAATCCACCTGGCAAGGTCGGGCTTGCACTGGGAAGCGGCTCGGCTCGCGGATTGTCTCATATCGGAGTAATTCGCGCTTTGGCAGAAGCAGGAATAGAAATAGATTACGTTGCCGGCACGAGCATTGGCGCTCTTGTGGGTGCAGTCTACGCTTCCGGAAAGATCGATTCACTGGAAGATGCAATTCAGCAATTCAGCAGGAAGCATATACTTTCATTCAGTGACCCTGTACTTCCAAAATCAGGTCTTATGGATGGAGTGAAAATCGCTGAATTCATCCACAGGTATGTACTCGATAAACCCATCGAAAGTCTTCCACTTGCACTTTCCATTATCGCAACCGATTTGAATACTGGAGAAGAAGTCGTCCTGCGAAAAGGTGACATTGTCGAGGCTATACGAGCCAGTATTTCACTCCCCGGAATTTTCAAGCCGGTCCGGAAGGATAATCACTTATTGGTAGATGGCGGTCTGGTCAATCCTGTTCCAGTGCGCATTGTGAGGGAAATGGGTGCGGATTTCGTCATAGCGGTTGATCTCAATTGCGATATAGTTCAGAAGGGCAGAAATGGATTGTTATCCATGGTTGATAACGGTAAAGATCTTCAAAAGGTTGAACAGGAAGAACGCACTATCGCCGGGAACAGAACAACTTCTTTCCTGAACGGGAAGCTTCGTGAAATGAATCTGGCGGCAAGAGGAAAAATAAAACAGTGGATGGACAGGGATCCACAACCGAATATCATCGAAGTATTGATGACTTCGATCAGGATCATGGAAAGTCAGGTAACGATTGTAAATTTGAGATCCGATCCTCCCGATGTATTGATTCAACCCCGCCTGGGTCACATCAATTT
>DAOWNO010000026.1 GCA_030642525.1 Candidatus Aegiribacteria sp. | reverse complement strand
GGCTGTATCAGTTTTAATGGCGACCCCAACGGGAATCGAACCCGTGTTGCCGGCGTGAAAGGCCAGTGTCCTAACCGCTAGACGATGGGGTCGCCGAAATAGTTACCAACAATGGCAACTGAAATCGATTTCGTCAATACCCTATGGTGAGCCGCGGGGGGATCGAACCCCCGACCCTCTGATTAAAAGTCAGATGCTCTACCTACTGAGCTAGCGGCTCACCTTAAAGGGTTTTCGGGCAGGCGGTAAAATGCAGAAAAAGCACGGAAAATGCAATAGATGAAAAATACATTTCCGATATCTCTTGAACATTGTTTGTTAATGATCCTCAATTCTCTCAGGTTTTCCTTTGTTTGAAATTCATATAGAATTGGAAGGCGGACTCAAAATCAACCGGTATGGATTGGATGTGATAATTGAAAGATTCAAAGGAAACTCCACGACTGTTCGTTATTGATACGAATGTACTTCTCTACGATCATAATTGCATAGACAATTTCCAGGAGCATGATGTGGTCATACCTATTACAGTTCTTGAGGAACTCGATGATTTCAAGAAAGGAAATGATCTCATCAATTTTCAGGCGAGGGAGTTCATAAGAAAGCTTAATAAACTGGCTGGTGAGAAATTATTCAATGAAGGTCTTCCTCTTGGGCAGGGAAGAGGAAAATTGTTTGTGAAAGCCGCAAAAGTATCTGCTGGAAGCATTGTAGAGGAGACTTTTAACCTGAACAAACCCGATCATCGAATTCTTGCTCTTGCAGACCAGCTGCGTATTGCTAATCCTGATCGGGAAGTAATTCTTATCAGTAAAGACATCAACCTTCGAATGAAAGCAAAATCTATCGGCATTAACGCTGAGGATTACGAGACTGGAAAAGTTGAGAATGTTGATGAGCTTTACACGGGTACCGGAATTCTGGAGGACATTGACAAAGATCTGATCTCCAGATTTTATGAGCAGCCATTTACTGTTCCTCGAAGCGATATCGACAGCGAGTTTGTTCCGACTCCGAATCAGTTCTTCATTCTCAGAAACGGCAGCACAAGTTCACTTGCATGGTTCAATCCGGATACGGATGAGTTCGAACGCATCATCAAAACCAGAGCTTATGGAATACAGCCGAGGAATGCTGAGCAGACGTATGCCCTTCATGCACTGCTGAATCCATCAGTTCAGCTTGTAACGCTGACTGGTAAAGCGGGAACCGGAAAAACTCTGCTGGCGCTTGCTGCTGCTCTCGCTCAGAGGCAGGAGTATCGACAGATTTTCCTGGCACGACCCGTTGTGCCGCTTGGAAACAGAGACCTTGGCTATCTTCCAGGTGATGTTCAGAGCAAACTTGATCCGTATATGCAACCCCTGTGGGACAATCTGGCCGTTATTAAGAGCCGTTTCTCAAGTGACAGCAGGGAATACATAAGTCTGCAGGAGATGATTGAACATGAGAAACTGCTTATCACTCCTCTGGCGTATATCAGGGGTAGAAGTCTGGATGGAATTTACTTCATTGTTGACGAAGCTCAGAACCTGACACCTCATGAAGTCAGAACCATTATCACCAGGGTTGGTGAAAACACGAAGATTGTATTCACCGGGGACATTTATCAAATCGATACACCTTATCTTGACAGTCAGTCAAATGGCCTGACTTTCCTTATTGATCGGTTGAAGAATGAGAGCATCACCGCTCATATCAATCTGGTCAAAGGGGAGAGGAGCAAACTTGCTGAACTTGCAAGCAATCTTCTTTAACAGGAAGGAATAATTCCTGATATGGCAGTACGCCTGATAGAAGTATTCCTGCCTGCTGATCGGCTTTAACTGGCCCGATCATCAGTCAGCAGTCTTGATACGATCTCAATCTGGTAGGAAAAGCTTTCCGTTGAACAGGCGCAGCTTCATATCCTTGTCGAAGCCGGACAAAGTGAAGAAATAACGGATAAACTGAGATCGGCGCTTGCTAATTCCGGCGAGGAACTGAGGATTGTCTCCCTGCCTGTAGTATCATCCATTCCGGCACCCGAGGAAACTCCAGAAAAAAAAGGTTTTCAGCAGTTCACAACGCAGGAAAATTCAAAGAGTAAGCAGGGAAGAGCTCTACTCGGATGTAAACGAGATGGCAAAGACCTCCTGGCCGAATATCATCATGACAATGCTTTCAGCTGTCGTATGCGCTATAGGTCTTGCCAGGAATAATATTGCAGTGATTATAGGCGCCATGGTCATAGCGCCGCTGCTTGGACCCAATGTAGGTCTTTCCCTGGCTGTGACAATCGGGGACCTGGGACTCGGAATCAGAGCCCTCAGAGAAAACATAATCAGGATAGGAGCTGCATTTGCCTTCGCTGTGATTGCAGGAATGGTTTTCAACATTGATTCGTCATCTTCCGAGATAGTTTCTCGTACTTTCATCGGCACATCGGATGTGGTTATAGCTCTGGCAGCAGGAGCTGCCGGAGCCCTCGCTCTCAGTACTGGCGCTTCCGCAACATTGATAGGAGTGATGGTTGCCGCCGCGCTGATGCCTCCACTTGTTGTGGCAGGCCTGCTTGGCGCAATGGGTGATATCAGCGGAGCCCTGTCCGCGGTTCAGCTGCTTGCCGTGAACCTCATTTCGATAAATCTCGCGGGAGTGGTGACATTCCTTGCGGTCGGAATTCGACCCGATTCGGAGGATGATGCCGGCAGAGCGAGAAAAACAGCCACTATCGCTGTAGCTGTATGGATGCTTCTTCTATCTGTATTAACTTATCTGATTGTTACCGGAGATTAACACGTAAATCTCACCAGCATCCATTTACTACGACCCGGTTTTGTGAGAAATGCGCCCCGGTATCTCAATCAGAGGGAAATGGGATGTTCTGAACCATTTTGGGGTACGAAGGAGCGCTTCGGAAATCGTAGGGAGCCGGCTGAATTCTTCATTTATGAAATTTCTTGCCATGATTCTGGGATTTTTTCCTTCACAGAGGAAGGGCATATAAAGCCTTATCACATTTTCAGAATCGTTATCATGAATTAGTTCAATTCCGAATTCGTCGGCTCTGTCCGATAACTCGCATTTAGTTGGTAGATTGAATATGGAGAAGTTAATGAAATCGATTGAATTCCCTGCTTCCTGCAGGAAACTGACAGAGTCATTCAGATCGGAGACAGTCTCTCCGGGAAGTCCAAGAAGCATATACACGTAAGTTCGTATCCCTGATCCGGCACAACTTCGTATTACCTCCAGTGAAGTCTCGGGATCGATTCCCTTGTTGAATTTATCAAGCAGGGAGCTGCTTCCGCTTTCAGCCCCTAGCTGCAGCATGAGGCATCCATGATCCGCAAGCATATCTGATTGATCCGCAACCCACTTTTCCGGTCGGATAAAACCATAGAAATCAAGGCTGTTTTCTTTAAGAACCGGAAGAATATCCAGCAGAGTCTTTTTCGGGATAGTTGAGTCGAGTAAATGAATGACCGGTTGCTGTTTCATTATCGAAGGAGGAACAGTGGAGATGAATTCCTCGAACACATCTCTCCCGAAAATTGACAGTTCTCTTTTTCTGTCAGGACAGAACAGACACTTATTCCAGAAACATCCTGTTGATAACGTGTATGGAATTATCGGGTTTCCGGAAATGTACTGCAAGGGGTTCAACATATATGGCCATGATAACCTGCTTAACAGTGAGTTATCCGAGGTTTCAATTTCCCGAAGCAGCGAACCATCTCCAAGGATAGTATCAGGAAGCACTCTGCGCAGGAGATCAAATCCTTTTCCTGTTTGAACAAGGCTGTTCAGCAGTGATCCTCCGGTAATCACGTGGTATCCGTTTGATTTAAGGAATAGAGCCAGGTCTATTCCTGCGGGAAGCTGTGAAAGATAGGAAAGGGAAACAAGAACAGTTTTCGGAAGATGCTTCTGGAGAATCGGCAGCAGGTATTCTTCCCAGAATCCTGAAAATGGTGTCACTTCCTGCCTGCAGATTCTCAGCAGTTCCTCAGGTCTATGCACTTCGGAAGGTGGAGTAAGATCCATCAGAGAGATCTTCCACCCGGGATAACCTTTTGAAAATAACTTTAAAGCAGAATTCAGGACACCGGAAACGGTGCGGTGCTGGCCGGGGAGATAGTTCGAGTTGTTTTTAAGGTAGGTGAGTGCAGATTTAACAGCGGGGTAACCCCTGCCTTCGGGTACTTTTTCAAAGATATAGTTGAAGAACTCCAGTGACAGATCAAGAAAACCGGCACTGATCCCCCTGGCTTCCAGTCCTGCAGCAAGCAGGAAAGCGCCTGATGGCGGTTCGGAAGGTGTGATTACCGGAGGTGATATTATCATGTATTCCATAATGTCTAAGTTTACACAAAGAGATCTTCTGGAGCCACCCTGTCTTTCTTTGTCCACCATACTTGGCTATGTTCTTATTAAAGGGTGAATGAAAGGTTGTAAATACAGATGAATCTCAGGAATAGAGACCGGAGAAGACTTGAAAAAATGTTTGAAAGCGGAAGAAAATCCGTTGATAGGAATGAAACCCTGGAAGCTGCCGGAAGAACAGAAAAGAAGATGAATTATCTTGAAGCTCACGGCATCCCGGCAGCACTGCAGAAGTTCTGGGAGGATATAAAAATTCTCTACGCCATGCTTTCTGACTCTGTTAAAGGCAGGTATAAAGTTCCGCTTCGTACGCTTGGAGCCGTAGTATTCACACTGCTGTACTTTGTGAATCCACTCGATGTTATTCCGGATATGATCCCGTTCATTGGATACATAGATGATGCTTTTGTGCTGAGCCTGTGTATCAAGTTCATTGGAACTGATCTGGAAGAATACAGGATTTGGAAAGAAACCGAAGGGACGATAGAACGGAAGGAAATTGAGAGCGGTTTATGATCAGTAATATGTTTTTTGCTTTGCTCACTCTTGCAGGAATTGCGCAGAACCCTGTGTCCACTGCTCGCAGGCTGATGCTTGACGGCTATTATCAACAGGCTGCGGAGGTGCTTGAGGCTGTTCTGGAGATTGACCCGGAACAGAGAACAGATGCCGGTTTCCTGCTGGAGGTTCTTTGGCAGACAAGGGATTATTACAACTTATCAGCTTCGGAAGCACTCGATCTTGCCAGGGACATTTCGGGCGAAAGTATTGATGTATCCTGGTTTCTCGGGAAACTTGCTCCGACGGACACCATCAGGATAGACGGGCATTTGAGGTATCCCGGATTCAGAATAGAGCAGCTTGCTTCAGGACAAGACAAGCCGTTTTTATATCTCCCGGGGAATTCATCGTGGCTTCGCGATGTATACAACCGGGCATCAAATGCAAATTATTCTTCTTACTCAGATGGTGTTTTCGGAACCTATAGCATGACTTTAAAACTAAATTCCTTCTCTGTAAATCCAGGAGATTCGCTGAATGTCTGGATCCCTGTCGCAGGGAATTTCAATTTGCAGGAAGCTTCTATTCCTGACTGGCAGATATCCGGTATTGATGTTACAGAGATTGAAATTAATCTTGATTATCCTGGAAGACTGCCAGTTTTCTATATATCCGGCATTTCTAACGGGTCAGAGCTCATTATTCAGATCTCACAGGAATTCACTGTCTTTCCGGTGGAATCCATGACCATCGATTCCGATGATATCGTGTTGCCTGTTCCGGGAGCTTCAGAAGAGATAGAGCTTGCTCTTGCGATTTCGCAATGGATAGATCCGACTGGAGAGATGTTCATTCAAGCCAGACGCATGTCAGGGAGAAGTCCTGATCCTCTTGGCAAAGTTGAATCGATTCTCCGTTACATCACTGATTCTCTGAGGATATGTGAGGTTCCGACAGGGTTATACATGTACGAAGGGTTGTCCAGAAGTGTAAGCCGGAACGGATGCGGAGACACTGCGGGAATATCCGCGTATTTTGCAGCTGCCTGCCGAGCTCTTGGAATTCCAGCAAGAGTGTGCGGCGGGTATTCATGCTCCGGAGATGATCCTGTGTTTCATTGCAGGAATGAATTCATGGTCAGCGATGGAATCTGGACTCCTCTCGACATAGCATTCCATGCGGTAGGTATGGGAACAAATGGCAGTTTTCTCGTATTGTCACATTCATCCATGAGCGGGTGTGACGCTGCCCGTGTCTATACACTTCCTTCCCTTGAGGATACTCTGTTTCCGGCCAAGCAATCATGGACTGTTGCGTTTCCGGGAAGCCTTCCGGAAGCGGAAGTGCGGTCAGCCGGCGGATTCTGGAAAGCACTGTCTCTGGCAGAGGTTGCGGCCGGAACAGATCTGGATATCCGGTGGCAGTTTTAGCGGAAGCTGGAGTACTCTGGCCGTCCTGGGATACATCCCTGTTTTTTCAGGTAAATGGAATTGAATTTTCTCCGCTCACATTCATAATGCGAACGATCACAAATGTTGATAACTGGGTCCCACTGCTGATAGGTTGGATTCTGCTTCTGCTATGGTGGGGCAGAACGAAACCATATGTTTCAGGCGGCAGTAAATGGAAACGGGCATTTGCGTCAAAGAATCCCAGAATAGTTCTGCTCTGCATGATCCTGGCAACATCTGCATCAGACCAGGTCTGTTACCATCTGAAAAGTAATGTAGCCAGATCCAGACCCTGCTTTGAAGAGAACATCAGCGGAGAAGTGAATTACAGAGGCGACGTGCACGGCAACAGATCTTTTCCATCCGCGCATTCGGCGAATTCTGCTGCCCTTGCAACTACCATAGCACTCGCGTACCCGCCCCTTGCTCCATTTGCAATATCGGTTTCAATCCTGGTCGGGTTCAGCAGGATCTACCTGGGAGTTCACTATCCAATTGATGTTTTGGCAGGATGGAGTATCGGAGCATTATCAGCTATTCTATTCTGGTTGATTTTCAGGAAAATGTTATCCCGACCGGGTTTGATAGGTTACACAAATAGATTCCGAATTCGCCAGCCCGTTCCATATTCTTTCCCTGAATCACCGTGGAAACCTGTTGATATCAGTTCGCTGGATGGCTACCACATGACAGGATACTTTCTGAACTCAGGCAAGGATCTGATCATCATGGTCCACGGACTTCACGGCAGCGTCACATCGATTGCAGAACCTGGCTTGATCTTCAACCGAATGGGGTTTTCGGTGTTTCTCGTTCCTCTTCGAGGACATGATGGACATCCCGTTCCCGTCACTTCCGGAGGACCTGCTGAAGTATATGATCTTGCAGGAGCGATCTCTTGCGCGAGGGGAAAGATGGGTTTTTCCATGGATCGAACGATATTTTACGGTTCATCAATGGGCAGCGTGATTGCACTGAAGATGGCCGGTATTCTTGGAGAGCCTGTTGCGGGGATAATCTGCCATGGAGCTTACAGTAATTTCTTCACTGCTGCGCAAATGAAACTGGGGAGCTTCAGGAAAAAGATTCTGAAACTGCTGCTTCCTGCGAATGCAAGAAGAGGACTTGAGATATTTCAACCTGAAGATTACATTAATGATTCTGCTGCAACCAGGTACGTGTTTATCAATGGTATTTGTGATAGAATATCGCCTCCGGAAGCAGGTATTCAACTCGCTTCCGAATACGGTGGTCTTTTCGTAGCGCTTGATGAAGCCCGCCATCCTGTCTGGAATGCTCATAGATGGAGCCAGCCACAGATTGAAGCCGCCTTCAAGGTGTCTTTGGAATACATCAGAGGAAGACATATAAAATCTGTGGCAGTTGACGAATCGGGATTTATCCATGATTTTCCTACCATACCGGAAATCAACTGAGGGAAGATGGAAATGACAAATATCAATCAGGCGACGGAGATGCTGCTGGCATTTTCCTCGTTACTGAAGGACCTGCAGGAGGAACTCGATTCGGGTTCTGAGTTGCCTTCAAACAATATTGAGAATCTGGATGCCTATCAGGTTTTCATGTCGCAGCTGATTCTGCTTCAGAGAGATCTTGAGGATTTTATAGAGAACGCTGTAACCCTTGAGCTCTCGATGCAGGAAATGCCTGTTCAGGTTCTGGATTTTTCTTCAGAATGGGAACGGTTCAGCTGAATTCTGCTATCTGTTACAAATATCTTCTTTTTGCCCAGGCAATAGAAATTGCTGTAAATACAAGGATCAGAATCGTAAAAAGAAATCCCGAGATAAGCGTTTGCTTTCTTCCCGCGCTTACTGATCTGGAAGACAGAACAGGTATCTGAACCCAGATATAGTTACCCCGTGTGCACTCAATGATTGCAAGTCCTTCTGTCCTGTGACGGGTATCTTCCGCATCAGTCCATGTCCAGTATGATTCCCCGAATTCAATTCTGAATGTCTCATCGATGTTCCGGAAGTTCGTTCTTGATCCCGGATTGACCGATAGTTCTTCCTTGTCAGCAAGGAGCAGCAGGAGGGAGTCCGGGTTTGCGTACCTGTCAGGTACTTCAGATGCTGCATGAGTTGACCAGAAGATCGCTCCATCTGTTCCGATTCGGTGCTCACAGAGTTCCTGAAGGAATTCCTCAGGAGTGGAAGCGGAAAACAGAAATACGATTAACAGGCTTATCCACATATTTAACCCCGGATTACTTTCCTGATGGCGGAAAGGAGCTTATCAGGATCTACCGGAAGCTGAAGATGCGTAACACGGGTTGTTACAGATGGGATACCTGTAGACAAACCGGAGGCTACAAGTACCGGTTGTCCCGGGATTCTTGCAGTGAGTGCATTGGCATAATGAAGGTTGCTCTGATCCAGTCTGCAGATGATTGCTCTGGCATTCTCCTGTTCGGTAGCCATTTCTCTGGCGGATTCTGTATACAGGAAGCTCTTTGAGCTGATATTGGAAAGTACATCACGGCAGAGTTCAGTAAATACCCGCAGAGGTGAGTAGATGATTGCATCGATTTTCCTTTCGTTCTTTCGCGCAGCGGGAAGAGCAACCTGCAACACCTCTTCCCCTGGAGATCCGGCGAGCCAGCCCCCGAAACCCTGAAATAGAATGCTCAGTTTTTCAAGAGTGGCTGAATACTCGGTGAAATGCAATCCATGCAATCTGAAACGGAGGACGTGATATCGTCCCGGAAGAAATGAAAACGCTCCAGTTTCCGGTGTGTTATCAAGCCATCCGGTTTCGAGACCTGTCCACCTGTCCGGGCACATGGGAGCAAGGCTGTGCAGGAGCCCCGAAAGCAGATCTGTTGTAACTTCTCGAGAGAACCATACAGGAGCTCCATGGCCTGTAGTAGCACTGGAAATATCGAATTCCCATCCTTCCCGCCTGCATGCGGTGGAGAGATACTCTGCCAGGGAACCGGGTTCAGAAGATGACGTCATTGCGCCGGGGCCGAGAGGAGCAATAACCGCGATTCCAGCCCTGTTTGAATCAAGAATCGTATGATGAATCAGATTTTCGGATTCAATCCGACGAATTCTGCTGAAACATTTCATACCTTTCCAAATGAACTCAACAGGTTCTGGAATGAAAACACCAGCCAGTGCAGATCTGAATTGTGAGAGTACAGACGGGCAGTCAATCCTGTCCAGTATTCTCGCAGCATTTTGGTCGCACGCCTGATCTGAGCCAATCCCGGTTGCCTCCTGAAACCATCCATTCCAGGATATGATTTCACCTGTGGATGTATATAACGCAGTTCCTCCAGGAAATTGTTCACTTTGATTCTGGATTCTACTATCTGCATTTTTATCATCAGGAAGTTTTGTCCAGGTCACAAGGAATCCATTTCGTGCTGGATGAATCTCCTCGATGAATCCCTGGTGATTTTCGAGTCTTGCGCTTTTCTTTCCGGTGGCGGAAAGATGATTAACAGGACAATCAGCACATTGTCTTGAGTACCCGTAAAACTGATAACAATGGGAAAGGCCCAGTGACCGCCCCTGCCATAGAATATGAGTGTCCTTCATTAGAACCGCTTGAAGTGAGGAAAAATCCGGGAGCTTTTCCTCAGGAATACTCATTGATGAAAAATCAGTTTTCCTGAGAACTTTTCCGAAAGCATCTACGGTTGAGTAAGGTACTTCTCTTTCATCATCCCAGGCAGTGAGCAGGATATAGCCGTCTTTCAAGATTGTGATATGTGTGTCATTAAAACATTCCTCAAAAGGGCGGTCGGAGACAAGCAGATCTCTGATTTCGCTGTTAGTTCTGCTGTTCGCGATTGGGCTGGCTGATTCTTCCGGACCGAATATCGCTATTACAGACGCTCCAAAGCCTATTGCTGCAGTGTCAAGAACTTTTCCGAGAGCTTCTGAGTCCTGCAGCCCCGAGAGTTGAATATCCAGCTCATGAAGCAGTGCCTGTAGTTTGTGCTCTCCATAAGTAACTTTGAATTGCTCATACCTCATTGAAACAGCAGGCATCAGCGCATCCGCTCTGCGCTGCAATCTATCGGCATCTCCGCTCCAGGGAGCAACAAGAAGAATATTCCCGTAAGGATAAGCAAGACACTGTCCGGTGAAACCCAGTAGAGAATCCTCACCGCCGGAGTCGACCCAGACTGGATACTGAAGATTTGCTGATTCGAAAGCGCTGCTTGTTTCGAAATGTTCTCTGTCTATTTCAACGTTAATCATGCTTACGGGAACATAACCCTGCACAGATCTAACCATGAGAACTGCTGCTTCGAGTTCGAGCACATCAACCAGGTAGGACAGGAGATCATCCGTCCCCTGTATATTCATGCTGGCAAGGCGATCAAGCTCCTCAACAGGGAAAACCAGTCCCCGGGGTTGCGGGATAAAACTGTAATCCATTCCGCCGGAGTTATTAGTTGTTCTGGAGAAGATCAGTCTGTGCCCTTTACCGTTCTTATCCAGAAGAGTTACATATCCCTGAGCCTGATCGGAATTGTCGAGCAGTGACGAGATCAATTCACTCTGCGAGAGTTCCCATGGTGTATACCCCAGAAGGCATAGAAAACCCGGAGATACGATGGGCAAATGTCTTTCAGGGATTACTCTGATAAACGGAATAGCTGGATTGGAGAAACTATTATCTTCTATATCAAGGTAATAAACAAGAAGAGATGACTCGCTATCCATCCTTGATGCAGTAAACAGTGTTTTTAAACCCGATAAGAATCGGACCATTCTGAATTCATCTGATAAAGGCCACCTGCTGAAAAGAGAGGAGATATCTTTCCCGGTCAGATCAGGGACATCATTCATTGATCCATCAGGTCCGGTTCCTGTTGCCTTTTCGATAATCTCTCCTGAGAGTGAAATTCGCAGGAGCATTTCTGTCGGATTCAGCGATAACCTCCATTTTAAACTGAATACAATATAACAATATTAACCTCTGACTATTCCGGGAACCAAGGGGGGGAATATGGTGTTAAACATACAGAAAGATGATTACTTAGGATAGACATGTCTAAATGGTAGTGTACCAACATGATAATCTTATCCTTGACATCTTTGGGAGATGTCTGCATATATCGGTTCCACTTTGAATTGAACTGATTCAGCGAGTTAACTCTTACTGATGCAGTATATCGGAAATAGGGTTGACAAGGATAGTGGTACGTTCTAGGTTATAAATTCGCGCTGCGGAGCGCAAGATCTTTGAAATCTGTGAGAAGACAGCATCGCATGAGCATGGTCTGTGTCGGTTCCTTGAGTCAGTCCCTTTCGGGACTGGCACTTGGCTCAAAACGAGCGGATCTGCCAGCTATAGCAGATCGGACCAAAAACAATTATAGCAAAACTATACAGGTAAATAATCCTATATAAATATATACGGAGAGTTTGATCCTGGCTCAGGACGAACGCTGGCGGCGTGGATAAGGCATGCAAGTCGAACGAGAACGGAACAGCTAATTCGTTAGTAGTTCCTAGTAAAGTGGCGAACGGGTGAGTAACACGTGGATAACATACCTTTCAGTGGGGAATAACATCGGGAAACTGATGCTAATACCGCATATGTCATTTCAATTAATTTGATATGATGAAAGGGGGGGCTCCTTCGGGACCTTCCGCTGATTGATTGGTCCGCGTCCCATTAGCTGGTTGGTGGGGTAATGGCCTACCAAGGCGATGATGGGTAGCCGGCCTGAGAGGGTGTCCGGCCACACTGGGATTGAGATACTGCCCAGACTCCTTCGGGAGGCAGCAGTCGAGAATCTTCCACAATGTACGAAAGTATGATGGAGCGACGCCGCGTGTGTGATGAAGGCTTTATGAGTTGTAAAACACTGTCAGAGGGGAAGAAAAAGCATATGTACAATACATATATGCTCTGACGTACCCTCAGAGGAAGCTCCGGCTAACTCCGTGCCAGCAGCCGCGGTAATACGGAGGGAGCAAGCGTTGTCCGGAATCATTGGGCGTAAAGGGCACGTAGGCGGTTAAGTAAGTCGAATGTGAAATCTCATGGCTTAACTGTGAAACTGCGTTCGAAACTACTTAACTTGAGTACTGGAGAGGTATGCGGAATTCCTGGTGTAGCGGTGGAATGCGTGGATATCAGGAAGAACACCAGTGGCAAAGGCGGCATACTGGCCAAGTACTGACGCTGAGGTGCGAAAGCGTGGGGAGCAAACGGGATTAGATACCCCGGTAGTCCACGCTGTAAACGATGGGTACTAGGTTTTGGAGGTCTCAACCCCTTCAGAGCCGCAGCTAACGCATTAAGTACCCCGCCTGGGGAGTACGGTCGCAAGGCTGAAACTCAAAGGAATTGACGGGGGCCCGCACAAGCGGTGGAGCATGTGGTT
>DAOWNO010000072.1 GCA_030642525.1 Candidatus Aegiribacteria sp. | reverse complement strand
ATCCTGCTGTCTTCAGCCTCACTTTTCGATTCTGCGGAGAAATACGCCGGAAGGGTGACACCTCCCGTTACTGTCAGGTGATTCTTTCCAAGTGTGTGCGCGCCCTGCATGGCTCCATAGTAGCATGATGAAAGCATCGTTAAAAGAACAAGAAAGGAAAAAAGTAATCTGGACATGTCCAACCCTCCTGAATAATTCTTATGCGAAGATACTCTACTGACCGTTCACGAGAAACCCCGGACACCGGTGGACTGACTCCGCCTTATGTAGTATCTGTTCATTCATATTATTACACTTGAATATTCGGAAAGGATTTATCATGAAAAGAAAAGTGGCATTTGTGCTCAGTGGCAGTGGTGTAAAGGACGGCACGGAGATTCATGAAGCTGTAGCCGCTCTTATAGCCTTGGACAGAGCTGGTTACGACATAATATTCACCGCTCCGGATATAGAGCAGACAGCTGCTGTTGATCACTATGCTGAAAAGCCGGAACGTGAAACCAGAAATGCTCTGGTGGAATCGGCAAGAATAGCCAGGGGGAATATCAAACCTCTTGCGGACCTCTCTTCAGATGAGTACGATGCCGTTGTTTTCCCCGGCGGTTTCGGAGCGGTGCTGACGCTCTGCTCATTCGCAAAGGATGGAGCGGAATGCTCCGTAAATCAGGATGTCAGAAAGCTGATCGATAAAGCTCTGGAAGACGGCAAACCGATTGCGGCGATGTGCATCGCTCCTGTAATACTCGCCAGAGTGATTCCGGGGGCAAGGCTTACTATCGGTACTCATCCTGAAACGGCTGCTGCCATCAATTCCATGGGGGCCGTTCATGTGAATTGTCCTGTCAATGACTCCGTTGTGGACAGGGAAAGAAAAATTGTCACGACTCCGGCATACATGCTCGCGAGCGGTCCCGCGGAGGTTTTCGAGGGCGCCGTAAATATGGTTGAGAAACTGGGGGAGCTTTTCTGAACTTTTCGGGGATGCACCAGAGAACAAACTTTTGGGGGACGCTCTCTCTCTGGTGAGTCCCCTGAGTGTATTAGTGGTTTTAGAATGTAGCCTTAATATTAGCCCAGGTGCTGCGCTGTATTTCAGTCTGCATCGGGGTGCGAACCGTGGCGTGGTCGGGAACAGTAATGGACATGTCGTCTATCCAAACAATATCACCTGCACTGGAATAGGTCCGTACTTCAATTATCATACCTGTGTGGCCATCTGCTACTGTCCATGAATGCGAGGCAAGGTCCCAGCCGTCACCAGGTCCATAATCACTTTGACCTCCAGCAGAACCACTATAGTCATTTATATCATCCGGATTGTCGTTCCAGTGAGCCCAAATACGGCAGGAAGGAGCAGCTCCCGGGGGTAACATCGTACCGCCAGAATTGCCCGTCTATGACATCGCCATCCTGTAGCCCCACAATCCACGCAATAAATGCCTGTGGCGTTCCAGATGGAGCGTTGTCTTGTAGACAGAGTGACTGCGTCCCGCTATGAACAGGACTAGTAGCAATTGTAGCAATTATACAAGTGTCAGGATACATACCCAGAATGGTTTCAGTTCCTTCCCATCCATAATCTACAGTATAATCAGCAATCGCTATCTGGGAGAATACAAAGACCGCCAAAAGCGTCAGTATGAGTTTCATTCTATTCCTTTCCAGAGTAAAAATTATTCACCTTTCAGAATGATGTTTTTATATCCGCCCAGGTGCTGTTCTCAAGAGATACATTGCCAGGTGTATAAATGGTCGCTCCATCAGGAGCGGTAATGATCATATCATCGATCCAGACGATATCACCCGGATTTGAATAAATTCTGGCTTCAATTACAAGGCCTGTATGACCTTCCGCTACAGTCCAGGTATAGGATGTTTCATCCCAGCCCGTTCCTTCTCCGTAATCAGTGTTGCCGCTTGCGCTTCCGTTATGACCGTATACATCACCGGGATCATCGTTCCAGTGGGCCCAGATGCGGCATGAAGGGGCAACTCCCGGCGTTATGTCATACCGCCAGAAGCTTCCTGTCACTTCATCGCCATCGCTCAATCCAATGATCCAGGCAATGTATGCCTGAGGAGTGCCTTCAGAAACGCGTTCAAGGTAAAGCGACTGAGATCCTCCATGTACAGGATCGGTGTCAATCAGAGCTATTACGCCGAATTCAGGATACATACCCAGAATGGTTTCAGTTCCTTCCCATCCATAGTTCACCGTCTGAACAGCGCCCGCTATCTGAGAGAATGAGAAAATCACAAAAAGTATTAATACTTTTTTCATTTCTTTCCTTTCATGTTAACTTTGAAAAGCAAATTTCAATACTTGATTGATAAGCCATTCCGGCAGGAATATCAAGAGCTTTTTATTCCTGAAATGATGAGTCTTCGCTGTAATGTCATGCGGGTTAAGCGCGGTTTTTCTCCCGTTTTTCATCCACCATTTCCTTCACCTTCATGAGCCGTGTAAGGTTTCCGCGCTCCATTTCGTCCAGTTTCAACCTTACAGATCTTATGGCTTCTTCAAGTTCAGGGATAAGTTTGTATTCAAGAGCGTTGACCCTCCGCCGGGTAGTATCGATTTCTCTGGCAAGCAGACTTATGGCTTTTTCCTCCTCCGCCAGTTTTACGATGCGGGGCAGTATTCTTTTGTAGACCTCCAGAGCTTCATCCAGCTCCACAGGTGTGTCAAACATCCCGTAATTGCGGACATTTCCCTCTACGGAGACCTCAAATACGGGAAGAATCAGGTTCATGATCTTCCTCTTTGAGGTCTGCACCTTCGCTGCCGCTCCAGGATATCTAAGAGCATCGAGAAGACCCGGTTCCGTCATTGCGGCTCTCGCGAAAAGAAACTCGCCGTAAGCAATACTGAGTTCCTTTTCCAGTTCGCTTCTTGCCCCTTCGTATTTTTTTATCAATATCTTGAACTGGCGCATCAGTTCGTCAAGTTTGTCCTTCAGGAGTTTATGGCCCCTCCTGGCCAGAGCAGCCTTCTTCCTGAATTGAAGGAGTTCCATCCTGGTGGCACGAACCTTTATCGGCATCAGCTGCCCTCTGTTTTCTTACTGCCATTCGCAGGCCAGTATTGTTCAAGGCGCTTGGGATCAATTCGTTTCATTTCCTCTCTTGGAAGAAGCTTCAGAAGCTCCCAGCCAAGGTCCAGAGTCTCTTCTATATTTCTGTTTTCGTGGTTTCCCTGGCTGATGTAGCGCTTTTCATATTCCTCAGCGAATTTCAGGTACTTCTGATCAAGCGGGCTCAATGCTGCTGCGCCAAGGATAACAGCAAGTTCTCTGGAATCTTTTCCGGCTGAGTAGGCTGCCATGAGCTGGTTGAAAAGGTCTGCGTGATCCCCGCGGGTTTTTCCCTCGCCAATACCTTTATCCTTGAGTCTCGAAAGAGATTCCATAACATCCATGGGAGGATAGATATCCTTCTTGTGAAGCTCTCTGCTGAGGATCAGCTGGCCCTCGGTGATATAGCCGGTAAGGTCGGGAATTGGATGAGTCTTGTCATCTTCCGGCATAGTAAGAATGGGAATCTGTGTAATTGATCCCTTTCTCCCTTTGATTCTTCCCGCCCGTTCGTAAATCGATGCAAGATCCGTGTAAAGGTAACCGGGATAACCCCGCCTTCCGGGAACTTCTTTCCTGGCAGCGGCGATCTCTCTGAGAGCATCACAGTAGTTAGTCATATCTGTCATAATAACAAGGATATGCATATCTTTCTCGTAGGCGAGGTATTCCGCTGCTGTCAGCGCCATTCTCGGTGTTGAGATGCGCTCGATGGCAGGGTCATCCGCAAGGTTCATGAAAACAACTGCTCTGTCCATTGCTCCGGTCGAACGGAAATCGCGGATGAAGTAATCGGCTTCCTCGAATGTGATTCCCATCGCGGCGAAAACCACGGCAAAGTTTTCTTCGCTTCCACGCACACGGGCCTGGCGTGCGATCTGAGCCGCAACAATGGAATGCGGAAGTCCGCTACCGCTGAATATCGGAAGTTTCTGGCCTCTCACCAGCGTATTGATTCCGTCAATGGAACTGAAACCGGTTTGAATGAACTCGGCCGGATAGTCCCTTGCGTAAGGATTGATTGGAGCTCCGTTTATGTTCACCATCTTTTCGGGAACTATTGGAGGAGCTGTATCAAACGGAGCTCTTGGACGTCCCTGGCCATCGAATACTCTGCCGAGCATCTCCACTGAAACTCCAAGCTCGACCTGCTTTCCGAGGAAGCGGACCTTGCTTCTGGAGATATCCGTGCCGCTGCTCCCTTCGAAGAGCTGTACAAGAGCCATGCTGCTGTCTATCTCGAGAACTTTCCCGTGGCGGATTTCTCCATTGGGCAGTTCTATTTCCACCAGCTCTTCGTACGATACCCCCTCAACGCTGCCAACAAGCATAAGAGGGCCGGATATCTCAACGGTTGTTGTGTATTCTCTGATCATATCCTTTTGCCCCTCTCAGGCGGTCTGTTCCTTCTCGATCAGACCGTTGATCTGCATCGTTACATGTTCTTTGATTGCAGAAATGTCGGAGATATCATCCTCGTGGATATATCTCATTCTGTTAATTTCCTCTCTCAGAGGCAGAGTGAACAGTTCTCTCGGAGATACTCCGGCATGCAGAGCCTTTTCCATTTCACCGTTTGTATGCATTATCACTTCCATCATGATCTTCTGTTTTGTGATGGAAGTGTAGGTATCAATATCATGGAAGGCGTTCTGATGAAGAAAATCCTCCCTCAGAGATCTTGCCGTGTACAGAATCAGCTGGTCTTCGGACGAAAGAGATTCGGCTCCGACAAGGCGGGCTATTTCCTGAAGATTCGCCTCCCGCTGTAGAAGGGCCATAGCTTCCTTCATCATTAATACCCATTCATCTCCAAGCTCCCTGTTGTAGTACTCCTTCAGGTTCTCGGTATAGAGAGAATAGCTGTCAAGCCATCCAATAGCCGGGAAGTGTCTTGAATACGCAAGTTTTGCATCGAGGCTCCAGAAGACCTTTACAACTCTGAGTGTTGCCTGTACGACCGGGTCCGAAAGATCTCCGCCGGCAGGGCTGACGGCGCCGACAACTGTAAGGGCTCCGTTTCTGTCTCCTCCGATGCATTTTACATTCCCGGCCCGCTCGTAAAACTCAGCGATTCGCGTTCCAAGGTATGCGGGGTATCCCTCTTCTCCGGGCATTTCTTCAAGTCTTCCGGACATCTCTCTCATCGCTTCTGCCCACCTGCTTGTGGAATCAGCCATGAGAGCGACTGAATAACCCATATCCCTGAAATACTCACCTATTGTTATGCCGGTGTAAACGCTTGCCTCTCGTGCGGCAACAGGCATATTGCTTGTATTTGCCACAAGTACCGTTCTGAGAATCAGCGGCTTGCCGCTCTTGGGGTCTTCAAGTTCAGGGAATTCCTGAAGAACGTCTGTCATTTCGTTTCCCCGTTCGCCGCACCCGATGTAAACGACTATTTCCGCGTCAGCCCACTTGGCAAGCTGGTGCTGGATAACTGTTTTTCCGCTTCCGAACGGTCCTGGAACGCAAGCCGTTCCGCCCTTTCCAAGCGGGAAGAAAGCATCTATGACTCTCTGACCGGTCAAAAGTGGTTCCTCGGGAGCTATTTTCTCAGCTACGGGGCGCGGTTTACGAACAGGCCAGTTGTGGTACATGCAAAGTTCCCTTGTTTCCCCGGAAGTTTCCTTAACCTTTGCTATAACAGTATCGATATTGTACATACCTTCATCTACAACCCAGGTGATTTCTCCTTTTACTCCGGGGGGAACCATGACTTTGTGCACAATTACTTCCGTTTCCGGAACTTCTCCCAATATCTCACCACCTGATACTTCCATGCTCTCTGTTGCAACAGGCTTGAAATTCCATTCCTTCTCGTGATCAAGGCCTCTTATGGTGATTCCTCTTGTGATCCAGTCTCCCGCTTCTTCGCGTATCTTGTCCAGTGAACGCTGGATACCGTCGTATATCGCCGTAAGAAGACCCGGACCGAGTTCAACAGAAAGGGGTTCTCCTGTAGCTGTGACAGGATCACCCGGCTTAAGTCCTCCGGTTTCTTCATACACCTGAATAGATGCCCTGGCACCTTTAAGTTCGATGATCTCGCCTATCAAAGCGTAGTCTGACACATATACCAGGTCGTACATCCTGGCATCTTTCATTCCGTCCGCGACAACCAGCGGACCCGCAATTTTATCGATTGTTCCCTTTATCATCCATCGCCTCCGGCAGGTTTTACCCGGTCCCTGAGTTCACTTCTTTCAATCTGACATCAAATCCACTCCAACAGCCCTGATTATAAGTTCTCTGATAGTATCCTCACCGCGTTTCAGCGTTCCGGTTATTCCCGGCAGAACCACGACAGCCGGAATGGCCATATGTACAACTTCTTCCATCTGCTCCTGCAGACAATCCATCATTTTCTCTGTAATCATGATTACCGATGTTTTCTGCTTTACCAATCTCTCGAATTGTTTCCTTGCATCATCCTCGTTATTCGGTACTATCGTTTCCACTCCGAGAGCCCTGAAACCAAGAACGCTGTCAGCGTCTCCAAGAAAAGCTATCCCGCCATGCGACATACCGTGCTCCTATCCTCTGGGCAGGCGTTCCTGAAGCCTGCCCGCATCAACACCGGCAGTTTTCGCGGCAACAAGAAGCCTGAGATGTTTTATTTCCATCTCCCTTCGAATAACGAATGCTGCCAGCGGAGACGGACCGAAAACAGGGAAAGCACCTTTTTCAAGAAGCTCCAGAATCTGTCTGTCGCACTCTTTTTCAAAAGCGAAGAACGATCCGGAATCAAGGGCTTCTGCAAAAGCCCTTGCAGGCTCTTCAAAACCGGGAGTCTCCGCAATCAGCAGGGGCAGTGTTTTCCTCTGATATGCCTCGGCAATCTCCTCTGGGGAATGGTACCCTCCATTAAGCAGCCGTTCCTGAACATCATGCTTTGAAGACCCTGCGAGCCGGCACCTGCCGGCTATAAGAAAGTTCTTCTGCTCCAGTCCGGTCATTACGAAAGTCCTGAATCCGGAGCTTATTTGAGGAAGTTCTTCGTATTCAACCTCAGCAGCAAGATTATCCATTGAACGATCCAGGGCGGGACCACTGATCCCCTCCGTTTCAAGAAGATTCTCCAGAGTCTCTCTGAAGAGATCCGGCAGTTCTTCCCTTGCCTCAGCGGTATGTACCGCCTTTTCCAGTATTTCAACAGATATGAGTCCCTGTCGCTCAATTTCGATTTCCCCCGGAGATCTCTTGCCGGAAAGCATGTTCTTCCAGATATATCTGGCATTTCTGACGTCTCTCCGGTGAAGAATTCCTCTAATCAGTCTGTCATCTTCCGAAAGCTCTATAAGTTCTTCTTCTGTAACCTCCATTGCATTTATGAAGCAGCCCTCAAGGTTATGATGCTGCATGAACCCTCCATACCAGGTGTCTCCCAGAAATCGAAGTACTTCTTCTTCATTCTGTGCGGACATGAGCATCTGCCACATTCGTTCGTCCAGCAATGTGTTTTCCTTGCCCCTTATTCTTCCGTTTGCATATATGAAGCTATCCGGCATTTTTCAATCCGTCTCCAGAGGTACAGTCTTAGAAAGCTCCATTACCAGCTTTTCATGAATCAGTTCCGCTATCATCGGGAAAGTTCCGTTCTGGCTTATCCTGCCGGCACGGAAGATGATACCTCCTGTTTCCTTATGTCTGTTATTCGAAAGGATATATCTTCTCGTATCTGTAGAGTGTTTCTTCAGGAATTTCGCTGTTATACGTGATTCGTCCGCAGATGAAATCAGCACTTCAACTTCTCCCTCAATATCACAGCTGCCAAGGAGCGATGCTATCATTTCAAGATACTTTTCAGAACTTTCGGAGGAAAGGTTCACAACAGCCTTCCGGATTGCTTCATCCACAAGAGTTCTCCGGGCATTCATCAATTGCCTGACAGATTCCATTTGGACGTGGTATTCTTTTCTTTTCTGCATATCCTGAACCCTTGACTTGATCTTTTCCAGATCTTTCCTGCGCTTTTCTTCAATCTCTCCGGCCTGTTTTTCTTTTTCTTTCTCCTTTTCTCTTTCCGCTTCCCCGCGGATAACATCCGCTTCCTTTTCCGCGTCTGTCTTAATTTTTAAAAGGATTGCTTCGAGAGACATTTTCCGATTACCCTCCTATGCCCTGCAGCATGAGGAATGATACAAGGAATCCAAGAATCGCGTAGAATTCAACAAAAACCGCGAGAATAAGCGATTTTGCCGAATCATCCGGCTGTTTGGCTGTCATCATGGCTCCACCAGCACAGACTTTTCCCTGATGGATTCCTGAAAACAGACCGGCAAGCGCTATCGGCAAACCTGCCGTGAATACCTGCCATGCAACAGGCATGCTTGTTACCAGCGGCATTTTCCCAAGCAGCAGGAATGCGATAACGAACCCGTAT
>DAOWNO010000264.1 GCA_030642525.1 Candidatus Aegiribacteria sp. | reverse complement strand
GTTCTTTCCCCGATCGAAAACAATTACTCGATAAAATCCTTCATGCATCTGGTGAATCTGCCGTTTCATGAGGCCGGACATATAGCATTCAGTCCATTCGGCAATTTCATTACTTCTCTGGGAGGCAGTCTCGGTCAGATTCTGATGCCGCTGATATGTCTCGGTGTTCTGCTCATCAAAACCCGCGATACATTCGGAGCGTCCATCGCGCTTTGGTGGCTGGGAGAGAACTTCATTGACATGGCGCCTTACATCAATGACGCAAGAGCGCTTCAGCTCCCGCTGCTCGGAGGAAACACAGGAGCTTCCGCTCCTTACGGATTTCATGACTGGCAGTATATCCTCAATGAATCAGGTCTTCTGGAGAAAGATCACCTTATTGCTGTACTTTCGTTCTCGGCAGGAGTTATACTTATGGCGGTTTCATTCATCTGGGGAGGTCTGGTGCTCTACAGACAGGCTAAAGCCCTTTGATGCTCATTTTGTTGCTCATCTCCATTCACATTTAACGGAAGAGGATCAATCTGCTCTATTTTCAATTCTTCTTGCCAATATTGACCTTTCAAAATCCTCCGGATTTCTTTCAGGATTCCAGCCTGTGCTGATAATGTTGCTCATAATCGTCGGGCTGGCGGAGTTCAGCAACAAGGTCTTTCAGAAATATGGTGTACTGGAAGCTAAAAGCCTGTTTCTCTTCTTTGTCTTCACGACAGCGCTCCTGATAAGCACATGGAAAACCATACGGGAGGGAAAAAGGCCAAAGTTTTCAAACATAATCATCGGATTCGCTGTCGGAATTCCGAATTTTTTCGCATCGTTTTTTCTCATACTGGCTCTTTCAAGACTCCAGACCGCGGTGGTTTTCCCATTATACAGCGCTCTTACAATTGTCCTTATCAGTCTTTCCGGCTGGATTCTGTTCGGTGAGAAACTTAAGAAGCGCAAAAGGTTTGCCGTAACACTGGCAGCAGCGGCACTGGTACTTGTGAACCTGCATAAATGAGCAGGACCACACTTACCGCAGCTGAAAGAACCGGATTACTGGGCACCCAGTCCATCGGCAGGCTTCTGTTCAGACTTTCAGGCCCTGCCATGGCCGGAATGCTTGTCAACTCAATGTACAACCTTGTCGACACGATCTTTGTCGGCAAGGGAGTGGGCACTCTCGCGCTTGCGGCTCTTGCAGTCTGTTTTCCCATCCAGATGTTCCTGCTTGCGGTTGCCCAGACCGTCGGAATCGGATCAGCATCAATAATCTCAAGAAAACTGGGCGCAGGTATGGAAAAGGAAGCAGGCAGAATCGCAGGCGGTTCATTCGTATTAGTAACCATGCTCGGACTGAGCATATCCGCAGCTGGTCTTCTTTTTCTTGATCCGGTACTCAGGCTGTTCGGAGCCAATAATCAGATTCTTCCGTATGGAAGGGACTACCTCTCAATTATTCTGATGGGGGGGGTCTTCACGGCCATCACAGTATGCTCCAACAATATCGCACGATCGGAAGGCAATACCAGAGTAGCGATGATCAGCATGTTTATCGGCGCAGGTGTTAATATCGTGCTTGACCCCATGTTCATCTTCGGTTTCGGAATGGGTATAAGAGGCGCTGCTATCGCTACGGTAATCGGGAAGATCTGCGCCTTTACCTGGATTATCAGGTATTTCCTTACCGGAAAGAGCCATCTGAAATTCGACAGCAGACACCTCCTGCCCGGATTGCGGCAGTCATTGAGTATCCTCAGAACAGGCTCACCGTCATTTGCCAGGGTAGCAGCCGGAAGTGTCCTTGCCATAGCCGTGAACAATACGATCATGCACTACGGAAATGAAGTTCACCTTGCCATTCTGGGTGTCACCAACAGGATGATGATTTTCGCACTGATGCCGCTGTTCGGACTTGTGCAGGGCCTTCAACCGATTGTCGGTTACAACTATGGAGCAAAATTGTACGGAAGAGTGATGAAGTCCCTTAAGTACGCAATTGTATCAGCAACTCTTCTGTGTACTTCCTGCTGGCTTCTTTTCGAGCTGGCTCCGGGATTCATGCTGAGTATGTTCAGTAACGATGCCGAGCTTATTTCTTCCGGATCCGGTATTTTCCGAATTCTAGTTATTCTGATGCCGCTGATCGGATTCCAGGTAATGGGAGCAGGTGTATTTCAGGCTCTGGGCAAATCAGGTGCTGCGCTTCTTCTATCTGTTTCAAGACAGCTTCTTTTTCTCGTACCCCTCACTCTTCTCCTTCCTCTCCTTATTCGACCTTCATTGAATGGTGTATGGTTCGCTTTCCCTGCAGCTGATCTCCTTGCGGCAACTGTAACAGGCCTCTTTTTCTACAGGGAGATCAGGAAGATGAGATCGCTTCTCTGACGATTCATATTCCATTCAGAAGTATTGATTTGACAGGTTTTCATTTGTAAAACTTACTCATTATATATTCATACTACTATCAAGGAGGAAATATGAAATTAATTCCATTCTGTTTAATTTTTGCAGCGGCTCTTGCAGCTGCTTCAACAATCAACGGTTCTCATGCGGCAGCAATAATGGTGTTCAATGATATTCTTGAAGGCGAGATAGATGGAAAATCTGTTCTCTCGCTTGAAAGAATGCTGACCGCTGGTGAAACGCTTGGTACTTGGCACGAAGATATCACTGTACCTGTTACAGGCTACCTTATCCTCATTGATGATATGGCTTACGCAAACTGGGAACATGCATGCCGCTGGGTCTTTGTTTCTTCAGAGGGTGAAATGGAAATCATAAGGCTTTTGACTCCGCCGGATGCCCTGCCGGAAATGGTAATGGAATACACCTGTCTTCCTCCTCCGGCTGACTTCAGGGGTCAATACGAAGATTTCATTGCCTGGTTCATACCAAATGTCCAGTCATCTCCTGAGAACGCTGAACATATGTATGCATGGATCATTTCCGGTGGATATAATCTGTCAAACAACCATATTCGTTACTATGGTGATGTGCAGTTCGTATATAATGTTCTGCATCGTGATTATCTTATTCCTGATGATCATATAATCGTCTGCTTCTCTGACGGACTTAATCCTGCTCCTGACCAGTCTGGCGGTCTGAACTCCAATCCTGATTTCGATGCCGATGGCGACAATGATATCAATTACGATGCCACTTACGCAGGCGTTTTCAGTGGTTTCAATGATATCAAGGCCATGCTTGGCTCAGATGATCATCTTCTCCTTTATACAACAGACCATGGTGGTCAAGGTAAGTTCGACAGCCCTCCTGAAGTAATTCTCAATCTCTGGAACACCGAATCACTGAATGATGATGACCTTCAGATAATGCTTTCCGAACTGACGGCTTACTCAGTTCATGCTGTCATGGAACAATGCTATTCCGGAGGGTTTCTTCTGGAAGTGCTGGCCGGTACGACTGCTATGCCCAGCTCTTTCACTTCAGCCGCAAACGGATATGAATCAAGCTGGTCCGGAGCTACATATCCGGAATATGACGAATGGGTCTATTACTGGACAGGCGCGATGCATGGAACTGTCCCGCCAACAACGAATTTGCCGGGGGGGGCACTTCCCGGTAATCCGGATATGAACTCTGACGGTGTTGTTTCCTTCTGGGAAGCTGCCGACAGGGCGCTTGCCTGGGATACCGCAGGTGAACACCCGCAGTGGGATGATGATCCTGATTCGTGCGGAGAGGAATACTACCTCGGGGG
>DAOWNO010000183.1 GCA_030642525.1 Candidatus Aegiribacteria sp. | reverse complement strand
GTGGAACTATTACTGCTCGCTATATTTATCGGACCATTCGCGAAAAACGGTCCACTGAAAACATAACCATCACCGTAGTAGCCGGATGCGGATCCATCATCCTGAAAACAGGCGAACCGGGCAAAATTCTCGGGCATCATTTTAACTTCCATGCCGTACGTATATGAATTGTCTTCAAATTGCACGCGACTGAGTACCCTGACTCCGTAAGCGTTTGCAGCCTCGATTTCGTCGTTATTATCATCAGGATCGATCCATACAACGATTTCACCCAGGTCTGCTCCGGTAAGATCGTACCAGCCGATTCCATCATCGGGAAGCAACTGCCTGGGAAAGGAATCCTGCGGCATTTCGATACCGCCCAAGATCATGCATACAGCAAGGTTCGTACCCGCTTCTGCCGTATATCTGGCACGAATCAGCTCTTTTTCCCATTCGTAGGATGATACGTTTGCCTGAAACAGCATGTAGACTCCACTACCAATAATCATTAGAACAACCATAATGATTACAGTCATGACAAGTGCGGAACCGTTTTTCTTCCCTACGTTTTTCATATTCATCCTCCTTCTAGATACTATCTCCAAATGTTTGAATATTATCAAGATTCCAGCCACCGCGAACATCAGATAAATTAGAACTGAGACCAAATCTGAGAAAGAAGTACGCACTTGTGGAATAGTCATCAAATTTAGAACTTATGTTAACATTCTCGTAAGCCCAGGTATTCTGATTATCTATATACGTTCTTACCAGCTGCCAATCAGCTGAAGCGGAATCGGGTGGAGTCAGCGAATCGGAAAATCCCACCCAGACAAATCCGTTGTCTGCCGGTGCCAGTCTGTTACACCTGTAGTACCTGAGAGTAATTTTGTTATATGTACCTGCTGCAGGCATTTCGTAAGAAGGAGAAACCAGCCATGAAAACGCGTTATCATCGTACAATCCATCGTATGTTTCAGGTGGATCTACAATTCCGAGATCTGTTCCGGCTATTCTATCGCCATTATCACCGGTTAGCGCTGGATCAATACCCGGGACAAATACAGGTTCACCAAACTGCCAGTCGTCTTTCTTTCCACCGCTTACCCATTCATCCACCGGGAAAAGGTCAGGCGTATATATTCCTTCAAAGTCGGAATACTTGAAGAAAGTATTTACAGGTATTTCTTCCTTGCTATCCGTTTTTTCAATCATTTCAAGGGTTCCATGAATGGCAGTGTTCAGCCTCATAACCGGAAGGAAGCTGTTTCTTACCAGGCTATTCGGATCGCTACCGTTATCGGAGTTGTCGCGGCACTGATAAACCAATCCGGTGCTTATACATCCCCATTCGAAAGATCCTGAAATATCCTCTTCATACTTCTCTACTTTTACCATGAGATTCTCACCGGCAGGAAGTATGAAGGGAGTATCGAGAATTATTCTATTCCAGCGGCTGCTGTCCGCCTCCCATACGGCTGTCCATTCAACATCCGCCGCAACATGATCCATGGTTGCCTTGACCCATTCTCCATTTCCGGCGAAAACAGAATCGTTTGTTGTACTCATGTAAACATCAACATCTTCGTATTCGAATGAGTCATCAAATGTAGGACAAAAAGTTGCTCCAAAGTCAATTGATGTGATGATCAATTCCGGGAAGTGCTCGTCCGTTCTTTCAAAATCTTCAATAGGCATGATGGGTTCACCGAGATCCTCTTCAGGGATCCAGGTCCCCCACGATACCGTGTTGCTGAATAGCAGCCAGCCATCGCTGGTGAATTTTGAAGCTTCCCAGGGGGAGTAGTGTACTCTGCGTGTTGGTTCTAAACCGATCTGCTGAAAACACACTCCGGAATAATCGTCGCCATCATTTGCTTTTGTCAGCAACGTCGTTTCTGAATCGAAATTATACAGGATCGAATGTTCTCCCAATTCTGAATAGACGGTAAACAGCGAGTCCCCAAGATCATTATTTACGGGATGTGTATCTTCGATTACCCTCATCAGAGTTCCCGTTGTGTCCTTGAAACTACTGCCCATTGAAAATGTACTCGAAGCTTCTTCTCCATTCATTGTAATTATTGGCATTTGAAGACTGTTCAGGAATTCAGCAGTGGGAGACGGGTGAATACCCGAATTCATATGTCTGAGAATAAGCAGGTTGATACTCGAATAATCAAAAGTTTCCAGACAATCGTCAGTTACCAATGATACTTTATAACCCCACAGGCTTAATCTGCTTATCATCATGTTTTGATCAATGGTACAGCTTGGTGATCCGGCTGTTCCCGGAACATTGAAAGCGATATTTCCCTTGATTTTCGGCCAGCCGCCAAACATTGGGTCAACATCATGGTTTACTCCCAGGTTTCGAGGTGTTACAGTAGTATACATTACGGTCGTATATACATTACCCGAGTATTCCGATGAAAGCTCAACCCTTATTTGAATATGTCTGATCTGATCCCGCTGTTCCTCTGTAGAAAGGGTATCAATTATCACTCCATCTTCATCAAGGTAAGTAAACGAGAGGTTGGATATGTTGTTACCTACGGTTTGCGAAATCGAAGCGGTTCGATCAATTATCTGAACATTTCCGGACAGGAGAAGTTTGATTTTTCTGTAGTCCGTATCCTCAAGAACCTCGTACGGGTGAAAATCAGCATAGAATTCAAGCTCATTGGTAGCTGCTATTGTTATCGGATGCCATTCATCATCATCCCATGCCGGATTAGGCATATAACCTGCCCAGATAATGGTGTTCGTAAGGGTTTCAAGAACTTGCCTTCCCGAGAGATTCAATTCGTTCTGTCTTCTCGCGAAATGAAATTCCTCTGTCCCCCTGGTAAGCAGAAGAAACACCGCTCCAAGCACTACTCCCAGGATCACTACTACTAAAGTAATCTCAACAAGCGTCATGCCTTTTCTACTTTTTTTCAACCAATTCATTACAATCCTCCTTCTCTATTAAAAGACTGTACTTAAAGTTATCGATTCGGATACACCAGAGGCATCCCATGTAACTTCACATACGACAAGTTTTGCCTCTGAATACTCAACACTGTAATCGCTGACAGTCACCTGCCTTACAAAATCTAACTCTGCAAGGGTTATATTTTCTGAGGTTACTCCATTGACAAGATCCAGGGTCCTGCATTGCTCAATGCCCTGCCTGCAAACTTCCAATGCTCTTGTTTTGTCATCTATTTTGTTTGTATTATCTATCATCTGCGTTATGAAATAGCCAAGGCTTACAATAAGCATCGCCAGTATTACACTCGCGACAAGCAACTCAATAAGGGTGAACCCGCCCTGATTGCTTCTCCTGAATTTTTTCATTGTTTCCTCCCGTTTAATTGTAAATGGATTTGATCTCAATTTCATTCTCACTTCCATAGTCAAGATAGAATCTTCGTACAAGTTCAACTCTTTCACCCGAAGATGATGTAACTTCCACAGATAATTCGCATTCGTTCTCTGAGAGTGTTAATACAGCTGTTTTTACAGTAAAATCGGAATCACCGACAAATTCATGACAGATTGATAACCCATCTTCCGGAATGTTCACCTGATAGTTAATATCAGCCATTTGAGCTGTCGCCAGAATCAAAGCGTTTCTTCTATCTGACAGTTCCATTCTTCCGGAGATGAAGAATTTCATTGAGAACAGAATCGCGGAGGTCATCAGCATCAGAGTCACAATTGGAAGCAGTGTTTTCGGAAGGAAGAAAAGTTTTTTATTTTTCATGCCCTGATCCTCCCCCCTGTTACCAATAAGCCAGTTCTGTATCTGTCCGGAGGTTTAATTCTGAATATGTAAGTATTATCCAGAACAGGTTCTTCATCAGGCATACCCGTTGAGATTTCCATTTTCACCAGAACATCATTTGATCCTGCAGGATCCAGATACAGCAGCAGTATTCCCTCGGAGATGGCGCTTAAATCAATTCCCCCCGAATCATTGAAATTTCCCGGAATGCCACTGTCAATCACAAATATGCTCTGGTTTGATGAGTCAGTATCAACTATCTCAAGGTTCCCGTTCCTGTTACCCGTCAAAGTATTCTCATAGGAGTATATTCTTCCTTTATACCCTTCGAAAGCTGTACTGTAATTAGCAAGATTCTGGAAACCGTTTATAAGATACTTCCTCCAGAGTATTTGTGAATCCTTACAAATCCATAATCCTCCCAGCCCGTATCTGCCTTCGATATATCCCCACGCTATTAACTCAGCGGATTCTACTTCATCTTTAATAAGCATTTCCCTGGCTGATGACATGCAGGCAAGACAGGCATGGCTTGCCCAGGCCGTATCGTAATTCCCATCAAGATCAAAATCTCCAAAAAAGACATCTTCTATTACTGGAGGAGAATCGAGTGCGGAAGCCGCAGATTTTTCAGATAAAGCTTCACCATATATTTTTCCATCCGGCATGATCACTGGACATGTTCCGGAGGGAGAATACAGCTGGCCGATCTCTCCACTATCGAGTTCAACAGCTATCCCTCCGTTAATTCCATCGGTAATTACAGCTACAGGGGCTGATTCTGCAAGACCGGTGGTTCTAACCGAATATTCTGAAATTCCAAAATTCCCAAGAGAATAGACTGATGATGTGCCATTACCGTATATGGTGATAAGAACATCAACCGAATCGTTATCGCAGGCAAGAACACCCAGAGGTTCAATATCGTGTACACAGCCCTTCAATATCCAGTTATCAGGAATAGAAGATACCGTTACAGGGAAGCCTGATCTGTTTCTGTCTGTATCCATCTCCATCAGATACACAATAACACTGTCATTTCTGTTTCCCGCAACGATCAGGCCGCTGCGGGATGGAGCAACTGACAATTCGGAAATCCCCGGAAATTCGTATCTGATTGTTCTGCTTTCTACCGGTGTCGATTCTATAATCCGGAATTCTGACAGGATTCCACCGGTTTCAACAGATGGTAAGGAATCCTCCGGAGATATCTTTCCGGAAGCGTACACAAATGCGGCATATTCGACCGCTGCGTGGTGTGATAACGCCACCTGTGCCGCTTCCTCCATTGATTGCTGTCTTTCAGATGTTTTCGAGACATATCCGAATAAAAGCGATAC
>DAOWNO010000316.1 GCA_030642525.1 Candidatus Aegiribacteria sp. | reverse complement strand
GAGGAATCTTCCTGGCCTTCAGCAGCCTTGAGAGCAGCTCCGATATATCGACCGATACTGTTCCCACAAGTATGGGCTGACCCATGGAATGAAGTCTTTCAATTTCAGTAATAATGGCGTTGAATTTCTCCCGTCTGGTCCGGTATACCTGATCGTTCAGATCCTGCCGTACAACAGGCACATTGGTCGGTATTACAACAACATCCAGATCGTAGATACTCTCGAATTCGTCTGCTTCAGTCTCAGCGGTTCCTGTCATTCCCGAAAGTTTGGAGTACATCCTGAAGTAGTTCTGAATGGTTATTGTCGCAAGCGTCTGGGTTTCGCTTCTGATCTCAACATTCTCTTTAGCCTCAAGAGCTTCGTGAAGACCGTCACTGAAACGCCTTCCGGGCATGAGGCGTCCCGTGAACTGATCCACAATTACAACTCTGCCATCCTGCAGCACATACTCAACATCCTTCTCATATAACTGGAAGGCCCGCAGGAGCTGGTCTATGTTGTGAAGCGCTTCGGCTTTCCTGGAATGCTCAATGTATGTTTTCTGTTTGAGTTCGAGTTTTTCCTCCTCGGGGATATTCTGCATTTCGATCTCAGCAATTGCGTCTCCGATATCTTCCAGAAGGAAAAAGTCCGAATCCTCTGTAGAAAGCATCTTTCTGCCGTTTTCTGAAAGGGCAACTGATTTTTCCTTCTCATCAAGTGAAAACAGAAGGTCTTCATCAAGTTCGTGAGTCCTTTTTTCACGCAGGAGGACGCCTTCCATCCTCTTAATTGCCTGGAGCCTGTCCGGATCCTGCAGGGAACGAACGAGTTTTTTCTGTTTCGGGGCACCCTTCTTTGCTTTCAGATAAAGAAGAGCTGCTTCTTCAACATCTCCGCTATCCCACAGTTCATCAGCCTCGGCCGCTATTCTGTTGACAAGAAGGGTCTGCTTTCTGACAAGTTGATGAACATCGTTCCGATATTCCTTGTAACGGTTCTGGGATCTTGCAACAGGACCGCTGATAATAAGAGGTGTTCTCGCTTCATCAACGAGAACACTATCCACTTCATCAACAATCACATAGTTGTGTTCGCGCTGAACTCTGTTTTCCAGACGCACGGCCATGTTGTCACGAAGGTAGTCAAACCCGAACTGATTATTTGTACCGTAAGTAATATCCTTCAGGTACTGTTTCCTGCGCTCCTCAGGAGACATCTCCATCTGGATACAGCCAATTGACAAACCCATGTATTCGTATACACCGCTCATCCACCCGGCATCTCTCTTCGAAAGGTAATCGTTCACTGTAACCAGATGCACTCCCCTGCCCACCGGAACATGCTGAAGCGGCTCGAATTTCCATTCTTCGGGATTATCGCCCCATTCCTCCTCCGCGAGTGGAATCCATTCAGGATTAAGCTCAAGAGCGTTCAGGTACATCGGCATAACAGCTACAAGGGTTTTTCCTTCTCCGGTAGCCATTTCGGCAATTCTACCCTGATGAAGAACAACGGCACCCATGATCTGAACATCAAAAGGAACCATGTTCCATTCGAGCTCGCTGCCTGAGACAAGCCATGATATCCCAAGGAGACGCCGGCAGGCTTCCTTAATCACCGCAAAAGATTCGCACATGATGTCGTCAAGCGTCTCACCCTTGGCGAGCCGGACCCGGAACTGTCTTGTGTAATCCTTCAGTTCCTCTTCAGACAGGGTTTCCAGTTGCTCAGAATACTTATTGGTTTCCTGAACATAAGGCATGAGTTCGCCGGTTTTTTTGTTCTGTCTGTCACCGAAAAAGGACTTAAAGGCTTTCTTTATCAAAATTCCATTCCCCTGTCAATTGAATCGCTATCTAATAACATACACAATATCAGCAGCAAGTAGCTCAATAATAATCAATCGCGTATTATTCTGAAATATGCTGACTATTGTACTTCAGAAGTCCTATCCTTTGTTTCTTCACCAGCTCCGGGCCAGGGCGGTCTCTGCAGACATCTTCCAGCAAGAAGAAGCAACAGAATGCTAATCAATAAGAGCAGCGCGGTTCTCAAACTCATTTATTAAATTCAGTAAAGAGTCGGACTTCATAACAAAAACCTCGGTTGAATCCCCCGTTTGCAGTGCTTCCTGAAGGCGCTCCCTGGAATAAACGAGATCACCATCTCTCAATGCGTCCCTTCCAGAAATGTAAAGCGCCCATCCGAGATTCCTGGCAGTATCCGGACAATTGCGATTCTGCCATGCTCTTCTCAGGGCCCATATTCGTCTTTCATCATCTTCTTCCGCTTCTGCCAGTTCAGCACAGGCCTGCCAGTATGAATATCCTGTGTATCCTCTAAGACGCATCCAGTGTATCTGCTCTCTGGCCTGCTCGAGCATACCCCTCCGCGCAAGGTTCTCGGAAAGAACACATCTGTAGAACTCACTGAATGGAGCTTTCTCAACCGCAGAAGCCGCAAGAATAATAATGCTGTCGCCGGATACTTCGTTCTGAAGCAGTATTGCCAGCCAGATACAGGCATCAGCGGCTGCGGAATCATTATCTATAGCAGAAGTCTCAAGGAAATAATCCAGTGATGCTGATGGGTGAAGATTCATCTCGCGTTCAGCCACAGCGAGGTAGTACCTGCATACTCCCCCTCCTCGCACATATGTCGTATGTGAGAGCAGTTCTTCAAACATCGAGAGATTTCTCAAAGCTCTCAAATACTCCGCGAGATACCACTGCTTTGCGGGCTCGGTTCGCCAGGCGGCAAGAGCGGGAGCTAGAGCCTCTTCAGGCTGCTCCATTCTGTTGTATACCCATGCCAGTCTGTAAAGCAGCCAGGAGTTACCCGGATCATCAACAGTCTCTTCAAGAAGCGCAGT
>DAOWNO010000235.1 GCA_030642525.1 Candidatus Aegiribacteria sp. | reverse complement strand
GGGGTTTTTGCATCTACGCGGAGGATATTAATGGCGATGGTGATATGGATGTCCTTGGTGCTTCTTTAAATGCTGATGACATCATCTGGTGGGAGAATGAAGACGGATTGGGTACATCCTGGATCGAGCATACGGTTGATGATTATTTTTATGCTGCAAGTTTCGTTTACTCGGAGGATATAGACAATGACGGCGATATGGACGTCCTTGGAGCTTCTTCTCACCTGGACGCGATCGCCTGGTGGGAAAATACCAACGGTTCAGGTACATCATGGGTTAAGCATACTGTTGACAGTGACTTCGATGGAGCCTCGACCGTATTCGCAATGGATATCGATGGTGACGGTGATATGGATATCATTGGTGCTGCATGGACAGCAGATGAAATTGCCTGGTGGGAGAATACCGATGGCTCGGGTACATCCTGGGTCGAATATACCATTGAGGTAGATTTCGATGGTGCCACATCCGTTTACGCAGAGGACATTAATGGTGATGGTGATATGGATATCCTTGGTGCTGCGCGCTTCGACGACAAGATCGCCTGGTGGGATCTTGGAAAATATTCATCTGAAGGTTCGCTGGAATCCACTATTCTCAACACCTGGTGTTTTCCGCAGTGGGCCAGCATCGACTGGAACAGCTCTGAACCTGCTGGAACGGATCTTTACTTTCAGTATAAGACTTCCAGCGACTATCAGAACATGGGTATCTGGTCCGACCCTGTCTATGAACCCTGTTTCCTCAGTGGTATGCTGGACCAGTATTTCCAGTACAGAGTTACGATGGAAACGGATGATCCAAACTCTACTCCTGCGCTTCATGATATAACTCTGAACTGGGATCCTTACGGGATAGAGAGTGCCCCGAATTCTCTAGGATACTCACTACTCGGAGTGATACCTAATCCGGCCTGTGGAGCGGTCAGGATACATTTCGGGCTTCCGGAATATTCCCCTGTCAGGCTCTCAGTCTTGGATATGTCAGGTCGGCTCGTCAGTGATAATCATGGAGATGAGTATTCTCAGGGATTTCACGATGTTCTGCTTGGGGACTTTGCTCCCGGGGTATATTTCTGCAGAATGATTTCCGGTGAGTTCACAGCGACACAGCGCTTCGTGGTGATAAAGTTGCGTTAACAGTCTGGAATGGTTCCGAAAGTACCATCCACTGATAAATGTGACAAATGAAGTGAGTAAAAGCAATTAAGCTGGTGTACTATGAATATTAACCGGACAAGGAGAAGGCAGTATTGTTCTTAATTCCTTAAGCGTGGACAGTTATGATGTTGCACAATAATCTGGAAAAGACTATTATCAAAAAGTATTACTCCCAGAAAGGAGAACACCCATGAAGAACATTGCTGCGAGATTGTTACCGCTGATTGTGCTTTTTTTGCTTGCTGCTGTTGCCATAGCTGGTTCCGGTCGCTACTACGAAGTTACCATCACACTTACAGATGAACAGGCGAATGCTGTTCTAAATTCCAGGAGCGGAGAAGCTGAAATTGAATTTACGAAGGGTCAGTTCGAAATGCTTACTGATATCCTGCCCGAGTTCGATTACGAGGAAATAACTCTCATGCCTGAGCATCTGAACAGATCACATGCTGTAGTCATTGAGCTTCATGTGCCCAATGGTTATCCCGATCCCAGATATTTTATCAGGATGGATCCTCAGCCTTCACCCTGAGCAGATCCGCTTCCAGAACATCCAAGACCTGATTCATTTATCGTGAAAGGAACTCCTCGACAGACATGACATTTCTTTCCAGGCCCTGACTTACCCAGATGAAGTAGGTGTCCGGGCAAATATAAAGGAGAGCATCAAAGCCATCTTCAATCGATCCATCAGTCTCCATAGCGGGTATGGCGTACACAAGCCAGCCATTTGCGCCGGAGAGACTCTGCCAGTCGGGTATCCACAGATATCCTGTCTTCAGTCCTGTCTGTTCCACGATATCAGCGGAGACACTAAAAGCATCATCCTCATCACTCAGAACAAAACAGGCAGCCAGCCATCCGGGAGATAGAAGATCAATGCATAAAGCATCAGATTCAATCAACAGTATGCCGTTCTCGCTTACTGAAGCTTCTTCTATGTAACCTGAATGATCAGCCTTCATTAAAAGGAACACACTGAAATCATCCAGGAATTGCTGTGCGCGTCCGAAGGCAAGAATTCCTTTATCAAGATATGCTGCACTGTGAAGAAAATCAATTCCCCCGGTATTGTATTGCTTTTCCCAGAGAAGAGAGCCGTCAAATCCGTACATTGCTAGAAGAGCGTTGCCATCTTCGGTTCCTCCTGACACGAGAAAGCCGTCCTCAAGGATATCTGCAGATATTGCCTCGTATTCCTGAGGGAACGGTATTTTAACCGTTTGAACGGGACTGAAATTCTCATCAAGGCGAAATGCCTGAACAGAGTTACCTTCAGCAGGGGAGTAGACCCATAAAGAACCATTGATGTATTTCATTTCGAATTGAATTATTGTTTCAGCAACAGTACTGAATGATGAAACCCGGCCATCACTGCTTACCCGCTGTACAACTGTGCTATTGGAGTATTCATCAGCAACCAGGATAAGGAAATCGCCACTTTCAGTCTCAACAGCAGACAACGCAAAACCAGTTATTGACTCAGGCGGAGTCATCCACTCCTGCCTTCCGTCAGAAGAGAGCTTGAACGCGAATCCCCCCGGAATCTGCATACCCGGACAACCTGTAACCAGAACTCCGCCATCGGAACAGGCGATGATATCGGTGGATACCCAGATTGCTTCGTCGTTTTCTCCCAGGATATACGTCCAGAGAATTCTGCCGGAAGAATCCAGTCTGACCACCGCAATATCTGTATCTATCCCGGTTGCTCTCGGTTCTGAATGAAAGCAGGCTGCAAAACCGTTTCCCAGTTTAACCAGGCTTCCATTGCTTTCAAAAGCCCGGGAGTTTTCCTCAAATTCCAGGATGTGTCTGTACCAGAGTATTTCACCCTCCTGGTCCAGACAGATCAGGAAAGGGTTCTCAAAGGGTCCGGCAATGGAGATTACTGTGCTGCCGTTTGAAAGCGCAATCCCATCCCGAAGTCCGTAAAACAGATCATCCCCGGTTTCAAGTATAGCAGACCATGTATTTCCAGCGAAGGAACTCGATATTACAAGAAAAAGGAAAGAAATACCTTTCAGTTTCATTTTATCAGGGATTCCACGTAATACCCATGGATATCAGGGCCTGAGAGTTGGTAATATCATCAGGGATTCCGGAGCCAAGATATATCGAATCCCTCCCGCAGGAGTACCAGGCGATTCCTCCATCAAGGATTATATCACCAAGATAAATGCCTGTGCCAAGAGATGCGCCTATTATCATGCTGGATTCCACTTCTTCGTATTTCGGCATGGCAAAGTTAAAGGAACCCCTCAGTTCAAACGAGTTTGATGGAAAAGTGAAACCGAAGACTCTTCCATATATGGAATTCTTTTCGCCGGGATCTGCCAGTTCAACCTCTCCTCCAAGAGCGCCATGCTTAGCATCATCGAAGTAGAGAAGTCCTCCAAGAGCCAGCCTTGTATCGTATACATCTCCCTCTGAAGCCCATGAGAATCCTAAAAGTACATCATTTAGAGGAATTTCAAAACCCAGGTGCCAGCAAAATTCGCTGAAATCAGTTTTCCAGGCGATAAGTGTATCGTTTTCTGATGCCTGTATGTCCGTGTAGGTGGAGTCGTAGCTGACACTGCCGAATCTGAGGCCTGCGGACAAGCCAAGGTTGATCCAGTCACTGGCGCTGAACGATAGACCGGCTACGGATTCATACAACCCTCCGTTTACATTCAGCTCTCTTATCTCACTTAAATCTTCTTCATGACCGGGCTGAAAGTCATAGGTGTAATGAGTGCCCGAATAGGAAAAATCCGAAACTTTTGCGACAGCGATTCCGGCATTGAGTTGGGGATCCAGCTGAAATTTCATGGCTGCGAAGAGATTTCCGAGTGTTATCCAGTTATTCAGATGTTTCCCAAGGCTGTCCGAGATTGTTTCATTTCCGATACCCGGTCCGATTGAGAGAGAAAAAAGTGTTCCCGCTGTTCTATGAAGCCCTGCAGGATTCGTGAGC
>DAOWNO010000006.1 GCA_030642525.1 Candidatus Aegiribacteria sp. | reverse complement strand
GCCTGCGGGAAAAGTGGAATTCAGTTGTACCTCTTGTCAGAAGAAGAAATACTGCTCCAAGTACCACTCCGAGAATCACGACTACTATCGTAATCTCGACAAGCGTCATGCCTATTCTGCTTTTTTTCAGCCAATTCATTGCAATCCTCCTGCTCTCCTAAAATACTGTACTTAGAGTTACTGTTTCAGACGCATCCGCACTATTCCATACAACCGCACAGACAATAAGTTTTGCCTCTGAGTATTCCGCGCTGTAATCACTTACAGTTAGTGACCTTGTATAAGTTATCTCTTCAAGGATTATGTTTTCCATGGTTGTTCCATTTAAAAGATCTTCGGTTCTGCATTGCTCGAGTCCCTGTCTGCACAGTTCCAATGCTTTTGACTTATCATCGAGTTTGTTTGAATTATCGATCATCGTCGTGATGAAGTAACCCAGACTTACAATCAGCATCGCCAGTATAACACTGGCGACAAGCAACTCAACCAGTGTAAATCCTCCCTGATTGCTGTGGTGTAGTCTACCTGTCATCATTTCCTCCTGTCTCATTAATTGATTCAATTTCAATTTCATTACCGTTTCTGCAGTTCAGGTATATTCTTCGTACAAGTTCAACTCTCTCTCCCGAAGATGATGTAACTTCTACAGATAATTCGCGTTCATTTTCTGAAAGTGTAAAAAGAACTGTTCTTATGATAAAATCAGAATTACCGGCGATCTCATGATAAGTTGATGAACCGTCCTCCGGAACATCCGCCAGATAATTGAGGTCAGATATTCGATTTGTCGCAAGTATAAGAGCATTTCTTCTTTCTGACAGTTCCATTCTCCCTGAAATGAAGAATTTCAGAGAGAACAGGATAGTGGAGATTATCAGCATAAGAGTCACCATGGGAATCAGTGCTCTCGAAAGGGAGAACCTTTTGATGTTCTTCATCCCCTGATCCTCCCTGCCGGTGTTAATGTATCCAGCCTGTTTCTATTTGAAAAACGAATAGTGAATGCATACGTATTTCTTAATGCCGGTTCTTCATTGTGTATACCTGTTGAAATTTCCAGTTCCACCAGCACATCCTCTGATCCAGCTGGATCCAGATACAACAACAAAGCTTCTTCAGAGATAACCGCTATATCAATTCCCCCGGAGCAATTGAAGTTCCCTGGAATACCGCTGTCAGGCAAAAATAAAATTTGATCTGAGAAATCAGAAGTGATTATTTCAAGATTTCCGTTCCTGTAACCTGTAAGGGTGTTCCGATAAGAAAATATTCTTCCATCAAACCCGTTCAGAAGTGTATTGTGATTATTAAGATTCTGAAACGCGGAAATAAGATACTTCCTCCAGGATATCTCCGAATCTTCATATTGCCACAATCCTCCAAGCCCATGCCTGCCCTCGATATACCCCCATGCGATCAACTCAGCGGACTCCACTTCGTCCTTTAACAGCATTCCTCTTGCTGAAGACATGCAGGCGAGACATCTCCGGCTTGCCCAAACAGCATCGTAATTTCCATCAAGATCAAAATCGCCGAAAAACACATCCTTTATCAAAGGAGGATCAGGTATGGAAACTAAAGATTCTTCAGATGATATTTCACCGTACATTTGCCCGTCCGGCATAATCACCGGACATGTTCCGGAAACGGAATGAAGATGTCTGATTCCTCCGTTATCAAGATCAATCGCTATTCCATCGTTGAATCCATCCGTTACAACAGCTACAGGCCCCGATTCCGTAAGGCCTGTTGTTATAATAGAAGATTCTGAAATTTCAAAATCCCCAAGAGAATAGACTGATGATGTACCATATTCAGATATGGCAATAAGAACATCATCCGCAACATTATCGCATGCAATAACACACAGGGGTTGAATGCTGGAAACACATCCTTTTAATATCCAGTTCTCTGGAATAGAATGAATCATTACAGGGAATCCCGCCCTTATCCTGTCAGTGTTCATTTCCCGCAGATATACAATAATACTGTCACCAATATTTCCTGCAATCATCAGACCGCTGCGGGAGGGAACAACTGACATTCCGGAAACTCCTGGAAACCCGTAGCTGAGTGTTCTGCTTTCGACCGGTGTAGATTCAATAATCCGGAACTTCGATATCATTCCACCAGTTTCAACAGGCGGTACGGTATCCTCAGAAGATATCCTGCCGGAAGCATACATGAATGCGGCATATTCAACTGCTGCATCGTGTGATAGCGTAGCCTGCGTCGATCTTTCCACTGATTTCTGTTTTTCAGACACTTTCGAGACATATCCAAACAGGAGTAAAATAGAAAGCACTACTACAGCGGATACAGCTACTGAAATAACAAATGCAGCACCGGAGCCCCTCCCTTTTGGAACAACACAATCTGATCGTCTTCTTTTTGTATTCATAACACTAACTGTAAAGCAAACTTCTTGCCGGAAATGTTCAGTTAATTAGTGTACGTTTATTGCTGAAATAGAATGATATTTAACCTAATGGCAGGCTTACAATGTGCAATGATCTGCACACGGTGTGAAAGGTTGTTACATTACTCTCCAAATAGTTCCGCTTCTGTTGTCTCAACCATCTCCGCTCTACCAATTGTTTTCCTGGCATGTTCCAGGCTAACATAGAATCGCTCGGAGTAAAGCTCATAATCATCTCTCAGCCTTGGTGGGGTCATATTCACGGTAATAACATTGGCTCCCGCATCGAAACACCGAAGCTGACCATTCTCTCTCAAACGCTCAAAAGTACTCGTTGCCGGTATAAGTGTGTTCTTTAAGAATAACCTCATAGCGGCTATAAAGCGAAGACCCAGATCAACATCACCGACAGGATAATCCTCAAGAGGTGTCCCCTTCGCCGGGAGAAAGACAGACACACTCGACATGTCAACATTCAAGTCCTTCATGAGGATCAGATCATCAACAAGGGAATCCATCGTCTGTCCCGGAAGCCCCAGAAGGGGACCGGATCCGATATGATACCCGTGTTCACGAAGAGTGCGAAGCCATTGTATTCTATCTTTCAGCAGGAAACCGGGCTTCATCTCTTCGAACAGCTCTTTATTGGAAGTTTCATGTTTGAGAATGAATTTTCTGGCTCCGGCTTCAAACCAGTAGTCAAGATCATCTACCCTGTGAATTCCAACACACAGAAGCACCATCATACCCATGCCGGAAATTCTTCGAATAACATCCCCAAGCCATTCAGCGTTGTATTCCTCACTTTCAGCAGCCTGGAGAAAAAAAGTTCTTATGCCGTTCTCCAGGGCAGTTTCAGCCACTGAAACTATTTCATCAGGATCAAGTGTGAATCTGAGAATTTCCGTATTCTCTGTTCTCATTCCACAATAGACACAACTGCATCGGCAGGTGTTGGCAAATTCAATTACAGCCCGTATGAAAGCCCTGTCACCAAAGTGATGCTTTCGCACTTCTCTAGCGGCTTTGAATAGTATTTCCGATTCTTCATCCGATGAAAGGAGAATCGCTTTCAGATCATCTTTAGAAAAACCACTGTTCAACCGGTCAGTAATCCATCTCTGATCAATACGCTCCATTAATATTATCCTTTTCAAGCTTGTGTTGAATCATTAAAAGAACATCTTCTGTTTCAGGCATTATTCCTGTCCATATCCGGAAAGACTCCGCAGCCTGATATACAAGCATTGATTCCCCTGTGAACACCCTTGAACTTTGAGTATGAAGAAGATTCCTCCATCTCCAGAATCGGTTGTAGTTCAAGTCAATAAAGAACCTGTCCTTCAGAGATTCAGCATCGACCGGAAAGGAATCGTCATCCATCCATCCCAGCGTAGTTGCGTTTATTACAGTACAGTCTTCTGTATTCAGTATGGCAGATTCTATTTCATCAAGTTCCCGAGCGGGAGATTTTCCTCTCCATGCTACCGGATTCCTGCCGAATACAACAGATTCCGCTCCATCTGACGAGAGCACCAGATCTACCGCAAGCGCGACACCTCCGGCTCCAACAATGAAAAAGGGCTCAGGTGGCGACAGGAGTGAGCAAAGATGCCGGAAACCGCAGATATCAGTATTGTAACCATAAGTCACTCCCTCAATTCTGTGAATAGTATTTATTGCTCCAATTACTGATGCATCACCCCTGATCTCATCACAGATTCCGTAAGCTGCAGCTTTATGGGGATAAGTAACATTCAATCCTGTGACACCTGTTTCCAGAAGAATGGATACATTATTCACAAACAGTTCCGGAACCAGGGGGTACAATTCGTATTCTCCATTCAGATCACAGGATTTGAGGAATTCGATATGAATCAGCGGAGATAATGAGTGTTCAAGAGGCCAGCCTGTAAGACCAAAACGATGGTATCTGCCCTGTTCAGACATGTCCGGATTTCCGAATCCTCTGAAACAACCTGAAAAGCCAGTCTGCCGGGCCTCCGGTTCTGTAGAATACCGGATCGAAGAAATCGCAGTCTCTGTCAACCAGTCCCTCGTTTATCATCTGTGATGCAATGGGGGAATGAGCATATACTCTTATGGTTCCAATATTCACAAATGTTTCTCTGGGACCAAGCATCAGTCTGACCCTGAACATGAACCAGAGTTTTCTGAGTAATGAACCAAATCCCTCTCCCGGGTTCCCGTTGAAAAAGTTGATACCTACATGGAAACCCAGTGCTCTTGCGGTCTTTACTGCGGGAAGAAGATCCGCTGCCTTTCCCCGCTTGCCTATTCTTTGAAGACCTCTGTCAGAAATCGCGTCCGGTGAGAAATCTACCTTTACAGCTCCGGCGTGTCTCATTCGTGCAAGTTGATCAGGGGTTATCTTGTCATCAAGCCACGCACTCCAGAATAGTTTCGTCTCAGATGCCTCAATAGAAGACAGAAGCTCCTCAAAATAGTCCTCCGGAGCGTTGAACACAGAATCAACGAACTGAAACCGCGAAACACCGAGTTTCTCCAGAGTTCTGATATCTTCCAGAACCTTAGATACAGGTCTTTCTCTGAATTTCTTTCCGCTGAGATAACTATATGTACAGTAAGTACAATTAAATTCGCAGCCCCGTCTGCTCTGGATACCTATAGCATCATCAGTTGAGTAGTGTGATATGTCCAGAATCGTGTAATCCGGAGAAGAGACAGCATCAAGCTCGGCTTTTCCCCAGGGCAGCAATCTGCCTCCGTCCCACTCCGGAATACTCGAACCATGCTCAATATGATTCAACAGCGCCGGGAGCTGATCCTCACCTTCTCCAGGCAGACCATAATCAATCCGAGGATACCGATCCAGAATTATCGAAGGATATATGGAAAAACCGGTTCCCCCTACCAGTAAAGAACCTTTCCATTGTTCCAGTACATCAATGATCTCCGAAAAAGAGGGTATATATGAAAAAGTGACAGGATAAGTGCTGTCATCAATGTTGCGCAGGGAAATACATACAATGTCAGGTTTGAACGATTCAAGTTCACTCCTCAGAACATCTGCGAATTCAGAATACAGACTTAGATCCAGTCCCCTGATGTCGTGATTCCTGAGCTGACCGGCGAGACAGGCAAGGCCCAGGGGAAATATGGGGGTTTCCATTCGCCCGGTGGGAGATTGTACCAAAAGAATTTTCAACAGGTTTTCCCTCTTTTCAATTTTCCATCCTGGAGTATTTTAAGTATAATGAAATTTATGAGATCCAGCTTTGCCGTCACAATCACATTTCTGATTCCTGTCTTCTTCCCCGCAAAGGGGACTGAAGCTGGTTGCGAACCGGTACGCATTCCTTCACTTGATAGCCTTGCTTCTGATATTTCATTACTTGGATATGTGCCTTCAGGAGGCAATCTACTGGTACTGGCGGCTGCAAATCACTGGTTCGGATTATTGTCCGGAGTACAATTGCTGCCGGGTGACAGCAGGGAGTTGAACTCTATTCAGGAAGACACGTCCGGAATGTGGGGATATTACGGTATCGCTGACTGGTCCGCCGGCGGAGATAAGATTATGATCCTTGCACCTCCCTCCCGCTGTCTTCCTCTCTTGATCCAACCAGAGGTTCCGACCGGTTCTGAAACCGGCTTCATTCTCGATGGTTACGAAACTCTCAGGAATCCTCAGGCAGCAATCAGAACTCCAGGAATGCAGGCGAATGATCTGATACCGGATTCCACAGGAAGATGTATATTTTCAACTGAGGAACATGGAATATACTGGGTTGAGGTAATGGAGCAGACGACATCCGGACCTTCCATTACCCTTCTCTTCCCCGTGATATCAGGCGGCACGGCAACTGATGTTCTGCTGGGTGACATGACTTCAACAGCATCAGATGCGGCATGTCCTGAAGATGTACTCGATGAGATGAACATGCTCAGAGAGAATGCAGGAATCCCGCCCCTCCATCGTGAAAGCATGCTTGATTCCATTGCTTCTATTAGAGCAGGTGCTCTTGCTTTTTCAGGGACCTCAGTTCATTTCAGCCCCCTTAACAGCAACCTGCCGGATATTCTGCCCGAAGGAGTGGAAACATACGGAGAAAACATTGGAAGGGGAACAGGATACCAGGAGGCCTGGTCTATGATCCTGATAAGCCCTTTCCATCTGAGAACATGCATGTCTCCAACCTATCGAAATATCGGAATTGCAGGTGCCGTGGATTCAGGCGCATACGAATGGCAGCTGGTCATGGTACAGATATTCACATCACAGAAAAAAGGATCATGATAAATCCATTCAGTGAAATATTCAGTTGCAGCAGTCTGTTATCAGTCGAATTCCTTGGTCCGGAATATATTCTGATTATTGCAGTTCTTGCTGTGGGGAATATTGTCACCGGCGGTTATCCAATAATCACTTCGTCGTCAATTGAATTCTCCATGAACAGAATATTCATTTTTGTGATATTCTTCCTCTGTCCGCTGATTCTTGCTTTTGAGGTTACCACTGTATGTATTCTCTTCAGTTCACTCCTTAGAAAAAAAGAATCAGAAACAGCATTCTGGCGATATCTGATTTCAGGAATATCTGTAACTGTGATTCTCAGAACAGGTTCTATCTTGATTCCGGGATTTCTGCAGAATTTCCCGCAACAGCTTTCAATAATAATGACCATCCCTGTTGTAATTATATCAGATATTACTCTGAATCTTTTCTTCTCGAGAAAATGCGCTTCACCTGTCACCGATAGGATCGGCAGGCAATTGATATTTTATATTGTTATCCTTCCACTCACTCTCATAACAATCATTCTGCTCATACAGGCAGAACTTCTCGGTGCTCTTCTTGCTGTTACCGCAATTACGGGATTCTCTTTCATCGGCAGATCAATAGTTAAGAAATACAGAATAAACCAGTTAAGGATAAGAGAAATCATTCAACAGAACATACTTGCCACAAGACTGATGGAGTCTTTTACTTTCAGTGAATTTCTTGAAACACTCGAAGAGTACTTTTCAGAGTCTGAGGAATACCGGATACGAATTCTTTCCCGCTCCTCAAGCAATGCTGAATGGATACTATGGAGCCTGAACGGTCAGAAAAATGTTGCGTCTTCTGAAATTACGGGAAGTATTCCCGGCAAGGGCGAAATCTCACTGAATTTCATAGTTCGTGAAGTAACTGCAACTGTTATAGGGCTATCGGATAATTCAGATCTCCTGCTATTATTCAGCGGGCCAACCGAAAATGAAATCTGCAGAATGCCATCAAATCTGCTGGATAATCTGATACTTCTTCTCAAACATACCTGGGAAGCAGTGGGCCATATGATGAGAAGTGATAAGTCATTTCTCGCGGCAGCTGTCATGCTTGCGCGATTGGCGGATTCAAAGGATGATTATACTCATGGACATTCAGTGAGAGTATCGGATCTGTCCTGTGCACTCGGCAGGGAACTCAGACTCTCCCTGAAAAACATACAGATTCTAAGAGTAGGAGCAATCCTGCACGATATTGGAAAACTTGCCATTCCAATACCAATTCTCACAAAAAGAGGTCTCCTGACAAGACGGGAAAGAGAAATAATCCAGGATCATTCTGCCGAAGGAGCAAGAATTGTATCAGAACTGTCCGGGTATGAAGAAGTCACAAAAATAATTAGAAGCCATCATGAAAGACTCGATGGATACGGATATCCCGATGGTCTTCAAAACATTGAAATTCCTTTTCTTGCAAGAATCGTTGCTGTTGCAGACACATTCGACGCAATAACAAGCGCCAGATCATATCATTCAATTGCAGACCATGATAACGCGATTGAAACAATAAAAGAGGGAAAGGGAATTCAGTTCGACTCCAGGATAGTTGATGCCCTTGAGAAAGTAATTAAAAACGAATCGGTACATCAGGCATGATTGAAAAAATAAGACCGGAAGGAATAACGCTGTTTACCGGAGCAATCATTTTCCTTCTCATTCTCTGGCTTCCTGTGAGATACGCACCTCCCTGCACCGGGGAAATACTCACTCTGTTCTGCATCTGGCTGGGGCTGTTCTACACGGTTGCACTGAGAAGTCAGCGCACGATCGGTTATCCAGTGGTTCTCTTTCCAGCATTTCAGGCTTACATGTCTTTAACCGGATATTCGATTTATCAGGAAACCGGTTTCATACTTGCAACTTTCCTCGGGTCATTTGTCTATGTTCTTGGATCTGGTGGAAATCTTTCAGACTGTTTCCGTCGGGCTCTGAAATTCATGATGATAAGCCTTTTGTCACTTAGAATCACAACAACACTTCTTCAGCCATACCGAATACAGGTACTCTCCAACAACTATCTGGCTACCAGCGTTCTCGTGGCAGCGGTACTGATGGCTGTGCTGTTTAATCATATTTTACGCCTGCTCACCGGATTCACAGAGTATAAAGGAATCAAGTACGCCATATCACAGTACACCAAATCGATAATCTATCCCTCCCTGTTCGTTCTTTTTCTCGTTCCAGCTGCAATTCATTCAGCTGCAGTTTCCCCCAGCGGCTGGGAATGGGGAATCGTTGCCGGTGTCACCGCTATACTCATTATTCAGACTGGCCTGTCCGCACTGATTGACAGAGCAAGGTTTTCCTTTTCAAGAACAAGATTTCTGGAGAATGAACTCGGTAAGCATTCTGACATTCTCGCAAATCTCGAAACTCCAATTGAAGCTCTTCGTACTCTTGGACAGTTCTGGTTCCGGGCTGCAGAACCAGAAGCGATAAGAGTGAGCTGGAATAACATAAGCCTGATCTATCCTCCGACAATGACTCTTCCCGATCAGGCTCCATTATCACGAAGAGGAACAGGAGGACTCCTTCTTGAAATATGGCCTGTATTGAATACAACTCTTGACGCTGAAAGGCTTGAAATATTCGTCTCACAAACAGAAATAATTCTTCAAAACCTTGAACTGAGAAATAATGTTCTAAAAAGTGGATGGAAATGTCTGGAGGCAATGGTCTATTCTCTTGATATGTCTGACAGCAAGCAGACTGGTTACACCAAACAGGTTGCGACAATCGCACGTAATATCGGTCGGGAGATGGGAATGGACGATGGTTCGCTGGAAGATCTGGAAATGTCTGCAATGCTCCATCTAACTGCGGCCATTCTTGAAAAGGCTGAAGAAGACTCTCAGGAAACGTTTTCTGCAACTACTTCAAGAGTACAGTTTAAGCTTCCACCGGATATTGTCAGGGGAATCAGACATATAACGGAGAATTATGATGGTTCAGGTAAACCTGAAAGGTTAACAGGTAAATCAATACCTCTGATTTCTAGAATCCTGTCTGTTTCGAGTGATTATTCCGGTAATCTGTCAAATCAGTCAATCGAGAACTCAATTCTGGAACTCAAAAGAAGATCCGGATCAATATATGATCCGGAAATCGTATCAATTCTGGAAGAGATAACCATCCGAAAGAACAAACCCGCATTCTCAGAGACCAGAGGTTAATCCGTTATTCGTTATATGGTTCTACGGGAACGAGCAGTCTGTACCATCCCCCCCTGAAAGGTCTGGCTGGCTCCATATAACCCGGAGCAATTTTCTCAATAGCGTTGAGGAGTTCCACATCTCTTGAACTGACTGAGAAATTATCTGCATGACCATTTCCCAAAGATACATCGTCGAAGCCTGAATGATATCATGCACGATACTTAATATTAGATGACGCTAAAAACTGCTGCCACGACAAACAGAACACAGACCGTAATAAGAACTCCTATCCTGAAGCTCTATCTGCTTCTCTTGAAACACACGTAAGATTAACTTCCGAGATGGAAAGATCGCTGCAGTTCTCATCAGATAAATTACTTATATTGTGCTTTCCTTTTTAAGTATATGATGAGAAGTACTGATTTATTCAGGAGTCCAGCCGCGCACCCAGCTGGGGACTCCGTTCCATATGTATCCGTGTTCCGGGAAAGCATAGAAACAGACGGAGTAATAATAGGAATACGTAACTCCCCACCATGAATATACGATTCCATATACATAGTACTTTCCGGCAGATCCCGACACCGATTTACTTGCGGAAGGACAACGCATTTCAGACGCGTTCGGCATTACAGAGTCCAGCTCGCTGATGCGTCTCGGATATACATTCCTTTCCGCGAAGTAAATGTTCATTCCTGATGCGAGGTTCCGCATGTTTGATCTGCATGAGGATTTCTGTGAATCGGTTTTAATATCTCCGAATTTGGGAATCGCTATTGCGGAAATAATTCCTATGATCACGACAACAATCATAAGTTCTATCAGAGTGAATCCACGTCTCATTATTGAAAACCTCCAGCACTTTAGAAAGCATATTTCTAACCAATACTGTTTATTTATAATATACTTCAGAAGGATGTGCTATCTTCAGGTTGCCCAGTACAATAATATGCTAATTGCGTTATGATGATTGCAGATAGAACCAGAACCGGCCGGGATTTGAACTCATCCCGGCCGGAGCATGTTCGCTTCAGCAGACAGAAATAGTATTCTGAGTCCTGCTACTGACTGTATCTTTCCACCCTGTCGACCTTCTCCTCACAAAGAGATATCGAATTATAGGCAGCCTGAACCATATTCTGAGCGTTGCTGTATCTGTAGCCGGTAACCTGTGAAAGATAGGAAATAGAGGTATTAAGATCACTGATCGCTGATTGCCACGTGGATATATTCTCCGGAATCAGTTCAGATACTCTTGCTTTGTTCGATCCGCTCTGATAATAGAACGCACCCATCATGTAGTTTGCGAGAGGATCGTTTGGATAAGCGTTACTAAGACGGGAGAATACACTCTGCATGGCTCCCCTCTGTCCGCTGTCGCGGTAGATGGAAGCAAGCAGAATATAAGCCTCTCGATTGCCTGTACTTGAAATAAGAGATTCCAACCTGCTTACTGCACTGGATGTTCTGCCTGCCCATGCCTCAATCTGAGCGGTGTAAATAATCATCTGCGAATTACCAGAATCAGATTCAAGAAGGATCAGCACATGATCTGCAGCGTTTCCATATTGCCCCGTTTTAATATATGATTGGATAATGCGCTGCCTCAAACCAAACATATTGGAATTAGCAGCAAGAATTTCCTCCATATACGGAATTGCTTTTGCATATTCCCCAAGCTGGAAATATAAAAGACTCAGAGGAAATTTAATTAAAAGATTGTTCGGGTTCTGTGAGAGAGCATCTTCAAAACTGGAAACAGCCTGATCAAGCTCGCCCAGAGCCTGATATGCGGAGGCAAGTCCGAGATATGCATCAGCGTTTTCAGGATCAATATCTACGGCACTCTCGAAATATCCCTTAGCTGTTTCAGCATCATTCTGAGCAAGGTAAACGCTGCCCAGGCCAGAAAGAGCATCGGCATTATTCTCGTCTTCAGAAAGGATCGTCTCATATATCTGCATAGCCATGTCAACTGAATCAACATCAGGCTCAAGATAGACCTCAGCGAGCTGGAAATTCGCATCCAGCAATGTCGGGTCAACCGAAAGGGCCTGTTTGAGGAACATGATAGCCATGGACCAGTTTTTCATCTGTATGCTGAATGCAGCCTGATCCAGTGCCTGTTGAATTCTGCCGCTGATAAGCTCGGAAAGAACATTGACCATCTCTCCAGCCAGTTGCCTGACAGGATCAGTGTTCTTCGGAACAAAAACAGCATCCGCATTCACAGTATGCCCTGATACCGGGATGCAGATATTCCATAAAACCATGAATTCTTCATTTGATGGGGAAACATTTCCATAAAGGATCAAATCAGCACCGAGAGCAACACCCGCACTCACAACGAATGTAGGCGGTACACCGTATTCAAAATCTGATGGATTAAATCCCAGGTCTTCAAAAGCATCTTCCAGATCACCCTTTGAAATGAAAGAGTATTCCTCACTGTCTTGAAAATTGTTCTTCAGTTCATTAAAAAGTTTTTCACTGACCCAGCGCGCATCTGAACCGGAATATCCGAATGGTACTATTCCGACTCTCGTGGATTCTCCATCCTCCGATGCAATAGCAGTACCGCAAGCCAGCAGCGCAAGACAGGCTATTACAATTGTATATCTCATCATTCTTTCCTCCGTACAGGGAATACTACAACACAATTATCATCATTGCTCTTTTTATCCAGAAGGCAAATATTGTACTAATGTTATCATCAGGCAACAGCGTTGAGAATATTCTGCTTCCACCCGGCTGATTTTCATTTATCACCTCCACAGGAATCATCTTCAACGATTGATACACTTCTGCCGGCGCAATGTTCCATAATGAAGGACTCAATCCTATCCTGAGATACAATTCGAAAAGGTGGAACAGAACTCAGAAATACCCTGCCGTAATTCCGTGAGACAATTCTTCTGTCCATAATCATAATAACACCCGTGTCCCTTGATGATCTGATCAGTCTGCCCACTCCCTGTTTCAGACGTACGACCGCAAGAGGAAGAGAGTATTTGCTGAAAGAGCTTTCTCCATTTTTCTCAATCAGATCCATCCTTGCTCTGGTTAGAGGGTGACCTGGAGAGGCAAACGGCAACCTGTCAATTACTACTGCCTGAAGCATCTCACCTGGCAGATCTACGCCTTCCCAGAAGGACGAGGTGCCAAGAATAATCCCCCTGCTGGATTTCCGGAAATCATCAAGTATTCTGTTTCGCGACATTTCACCCTGGACCAGGAGTCTCATATCTGAAGGCATCTCCAATACAGCCAGTTCTCTAACCAGCTCCAGATTCCTGTAACTCGTAAACAGTATGAGAGTCCTTCCCTCAAGAAGAATTGCCAGCCTTTTACCCCACTCCCAAACTATACGGGCAAGTTCCTCATGAGAATCATGTTCAGGCAGGTTGTCCGGAATGGAAAGCACCGCCTGAGATCTATAATCAAACGGGCTTCCAAAACTCCTTGTAATCGCGTCCCAGGCTCCAAGTCTCTCCTTGAAAAAATCAAACTCTTCCGCAATTGTCAACGTAGCTGAAGTAAGAATAGTAGTATCAAATTTAGAGTACACAGTATCACGGAGCTCCGGGCCGATATCCAGTGGAACAGCTCTTAGAACAGAGTTTTTTCTATTCACCTCCACGAAGCAACAGTATTCCTCAGTACTCAGTTCTGACAGTCTTTTCGTTGCCTGTGCAATTGCCGTTGCTGTCTGGACAACCGCAAGCAGATCATCATTCTGCCCGGCATCCAAAGCAAGTTTTCCGGCCAGATCACCTGCTTTCTCAAGACTTTCCAGGTGCCCTGCAGAATCCCATACCAATGTTTTGTCAATGGAAGCGGTAAGCTCAGCTATCGCAGAGGACAGTCGTCTGGCCAGTTCAAGCATTGATGCCTTTGCAGCAGTCTCGATCTCACTGAACGCGATTCCGTCAAACATGGGCAGAAGTGATCCTTCGCTGAGCGAAAGCCCGATGCATTCGCTTGCAGCGTTTTCAAGCCTGTGTCCTTCATCAATTACCAGCACATCCGCTCCTGGAAGCACATCTTCTGAAAGAAGCCCGGATACGAGAAGGTGATGATTCAGTATAAGCAGATCGGATTTTCGGGCGAGGTTGCGTGCTCTGAAAAAGTGACAGGCACCTCTGAAATGACAGGAAGGTCCTGTGCAGTCCATATGATCCGATCTGAAATGCCGCCAGACTGACGGCGAAACTTTCTCTGAAAAAGATGAAATATCACCATCATCCGTGGCATCAGCCCACCGCGAAAAACTCAGATTTGTTCTGACCATTTCTGAACCGGAATTCCATTTTCGCAGGCACAAATAGTTATTTCTACCCTTGAGGACACTCACCATGGAATCAAGCTTGAGTGCTGACAATATGGCTGGGGCGTCTTTACACGCAAGCTGATCCTGAAGAGTAATGGTTGCTGTGGATACGAAGATCCTTCTGCCGGATAGAAGAGCGGGAATTATATAAGCAATGCTTTTCCCGATACCTGTTCCGGCTTCAAAAAGATGAATTCCACCCGTGGTAAGAGCTTTTCCCACTGCTTTTGCCAGTTCAACCTGGAGCATTCTGACAGTGTAGCCAGGAATGACTGTAGCCAGAACATCTCCGTAAAATACATCTTCAATTCTCTTGTCAAGTGAGATCATCAGCTGTTCTGCTTTCCCGTTCTGCGAATATCCTTCAGCATGAGCTGAATGCTTCCATCGTTACGCCATGTATCAATCGAAAGTGTAAAGGCAAGATCAATTCTACCGTTGAACAGAGACTGCTTTTCCACCATATTAAATCCAATTGCTCTGAAAATGCCGGAACCAATTTTGAAATCGCAGCTGAGATGATTCCTGCTTTTTCCAACAGCCCTCCACTGAATCGCATAAGCGCCTCTTGCAAGCCAGACCGGCATTGAATTGCCCGATCCAAAAGGTTCAAGCCTCTCCAGAGCTCGAACGGTCTCGATTGAATAGTCCTTTTCCTCAAGGCTTCCGTCAAGATAAAGGACGGAGCCAAGATATTCATCCCACTTTTCCTCAGACAGCATCGTTTCCAGATGTTTTCTGAGGGATTGCACATTATCTCCCGGTATTGTCAGTCCGGCAGCCATCGGGTGACCTCCGAAACTGTTCAGAATCTTGTGCTTATCCTGAATCACTCCAAGCAGGGAATGTATTGAAATCCCAGGAATACTCCTTGCAGATCCGTACCCGTGATCACCCTCCAGAGATATCAGTATTACCGGAACTCCGAATCGGGATACAAGTCTTGAAGCAACAATTCCCACAACACCCCGATGCCACCCTTCGCCTGCAAATACAATGCATCGCGGATTCTTCAATTCTGCTGTAAGCCTTTTGACCTGTTTCTCTACATCCCGCTCGAGCTGCTTTCTGATTCTGTTATTCTCTTCCACCGGGGCAAGCAGTTTTTCAGCTTCTGGTTTATTCATGGCAAGCATAAGGGCAACCGCCTCTTTCGCGTGTCCTACTCTCCCGCAGGCATTCAATCGCGGTCCAATGTAGAAAGCCAGATGTGATGAATTGCAGCTTTCAAGATCGACTGAAGCGGTACTCGCAAGAGCTGAGACACCCGGAAGCGGTGCCCTGCGCATAAATTTCAAACCCTCAGAAACCAGAATACGATTATCATCAATCAAATCAACAACATCGGTCACAGTACCTATTGCAACCAGCTGGAGGAGTTCCCGGAGGGAAGAGCAATCAGCGTTCATCAACTCATAGACGCCATTCATAACCATCCACGCTACACCAACGCCCGCCAGAGCGGAGTGCCGCACATCCCCGTCAAGCGCGGGATTAACGATTGCCTTTGCAAAAGGTAGCTGATCCCCGACTTGATGATGGTCTGTTATGACAGTATCGATATTTATGCTGTTGAGAATGTTGATATGCTCATTTGCAGTTATTCCGCAATCAACTGTGATCAGAAGGTTAATTCCATTTTCTTCACAGAACTTAACTGACGATGATCCTATCCCATACCCTTCTAACCTGTCGGGCACATAATAGCTTATGGAAGCTCCAAGTTCGGAAAGTGCTCTGTAAACCACTGCTGTCGCTGTAATTCCGTCAGCGTCGAAATCGCCGTGAACAAGAATCTTTTCCGAGTTTGCAACAGCTCTGACTATTCTTTCAGCGGCTTTCATAATCCCGCCCAGATTTTTCCAGGAAGACAGAGCATTAATATCGGGATTAAGGAAGTCCTCAAGCAGCTTTCCGGAGTAACCTCTTCTGGCAAGCATAAGGGCAATAGATTCCGGAAGACCATGCAGCTCGCTGACACTTTTTAAATGAAGACAGGGTACCGGCCTTGCAGCCCAGCGTTTTCTCAATGATCCTCCAAAAAAAGATTAGGGTCAGGCTGTAAGCCGGGTTCTGTACCGCCAAAGGCGGTGGTGGCCATCCATCTGGGATGCCAGTTGCCTGGCACCTCAAGCAGCCAACCCGGAGGTCAAGGGGAACGGGCAATTCCCCGGTCTCAAAGAGACCTCCCTCTCTATTCGGCCTTGCACCGGACAAGGTTTACCATGCGAATACTGTCTCCAGTATCCCGGTGGACTCTTACTCCACCATTTCACCCTTACCCCTGATCAGCATAACCTGTATTCCGGGAACCGGAATTCTGAAGAATGTTGTTCAGAGGCGGTATCGTTTCTGTGGCACGTTCTCTCCGTTGCCGGAACCGGGATTTCCCCGGTGTCCTGCCCTGTGGAGCCCGGACTTTCCTCCCCTTGCGGGGCGACCACCCACCTGACCCTGATTTCTATCCTGAACCAGCAAAAGAGCTGTCATCCAGCCATATTACAAAACGTCCGCATATCGGACAAGTAAATGCCAGCCCCTGGTTAATTTCAACTGCTGTCTGCGGAGGAAGATTTGTCATACATCCGCCACAGGCACCCTTATTAAGCCCTACAATAACATTTCCCTCACCTGATGATCGAAGTTGCTCATACTTATCAAGAAGACGAATATTAATATCTGACTTGATTTCCTCACGCTCAATTCTGAGCTCGCCAATGTTCTCCTCAAGCACCTTCAGCTGACCATCGAGAATATTCTGTCTCTTCTGGAATCTTTTTTCATTTCTTTCCCAGATTTTTTGTGTCTCTTTAAGATTTTCCTCAGAGGATTCTTCTTCATACATCAGCTCAAGCTGTTTTATATCAAGCTCACTGATCTTATTCTCAGCGTACCTGATCTGTACAAGCATTGTTCTGTATGCCTCATTTGTCTTCATTTCGAGAAGCTTATTCTTGAACTCGGCAAGCTCTTTAAGAGTATTCTCTTTTTCAATGGAGCTTTTTCGATTCATTTCTCTTATTTCTTCGATCTTCTTTTTTTCATTCTCATAATCGCTTCTCTGTGATTGAATTTCACGTTTGTGAATTCTCTTCTCTCTCGGAATCTCCTCCATCTCGGCAAACATACGGTCAATTCGGGAATCAATCTCCTGCAGGCCGATCAACTTCTTCAGATCATCATTCATTTTTCAATAACTCCCGGCATTCAATAAAAAAAGAGGGTGCCCGGAAGGGTACCCCCTGTTATATCAGATACAGATGTTCTGCAGTTTTCATGATACATGACAGTTCCACCACATCACCGGTTGCCTGAAATGGTGGGCGGGACAGGATTTGAACCTGCGACCCCAAACGTGTGAAGCTTGTGCTCTAGCCAACTGAGCTACCCGCCCTTTCAAGCAGATGATGGTGGGCCCACCTGGACTCGAACCAGGGACCGACCGGTTATGAGCCGGTAGCTCTAGCCAACTGAGCTATGGGCCCGACAAGTGAACAAACTTATCCTGAAAGTGTTCATTTGTCAAGCTGAAAACACTGTTTTCAGCTCTTTGCCACTTGTATATTCACCTTATAATTCTTCATATTTCGCAAGTTCGCAATAGTGAAATGTGCCGGAGTGGCGGAATTGGCAGACGCGGCGGACTCAAAATCCGCTGTCCCTTGCGGACTTGAGGGTTCAAGTCCCTCCTCCGGTACCAAAACAGTGCCACCCACTGTTAAAAACGACAAACGAAGCTTGCTCGCAGGAAAGCCCTCTTTCAATACAATTTATGCGAGTCGAAAACCCAGGATAAAAAAGAGGGTACCCTTTCGAGTACCCTCTTTCTGATGTCGAACAATTTTTACCTGATGATCGTCATCCTTGACGACACTGTTCTGCCGTCAACACTGGCACGAACAAAGTAGATACCGTTGCCTATCTCGGATGGAACCATCCAGTTGTAAGCATGTGTTCCGCTGGATACTTCACTTGAACTGATGCTGGCGACTCTTCGTCCGGTGATATCGAACACACTGATATCAGAGGTGCCGGCTCCGGAAGTATAAATTTCAAATGTCGCAAAGCCATTCACGGGATTAGGGCTGACCGGACTCAATATAAGATCTGCCGGCAGGCCAGCTTCCCCATTGTCCGCAACACCGACCCAGAGTGCGCCCAGAACAGCCTGATATGCGTCAACACGACCGGCTCCGTAGGTGTTATCTTTACCGCCGGCACCGAGTTCAAGCGCTGTAACCTCCATGAGACTGTCCATCTGCGCGACTGTAAGGTTGTCATTCGCGTCAAGCAGAAGGGCTGCCACACCAGCGATGTGAGGAGTAGCCATCGAGGTACCGCTCATGGTTGTATAGCCGCCATTCAATTGGGTGCTAACCACATTCACACCGGGGGCGCAGATATCGGGATCCAGAAGAGGAGTTGAACCGGTGTAATCACTCCACCAGGTCACCGGACCCCGGCTTGAGAAGGATGCGATTACATCGCTGCTGTTTGTTGCTCCGGCAGTGACAACAGCACTCTGACCGCCATGGTAAGTCTGATCAGGATGGAACCAGGGCGGTGGAGAGTCACCAGGGGAAAGAATCGTTCCCGCGCCGGGTCCGCTGTTAGCGGCCGCTACACTGTGGAAGACACCTGCGGTCAGCAGATTTTCATTAGCTGTGCGGAGAGCCGTATTCCCATGTGTTGAACCGAGTGACATCGAAAGAACCGAAGCACCGTTATCGGTCCCGAATTCCATGCCCTGAATCCATGTGCTTTCTCCGCCATAGTAATAATTAATACGAATGGCCATGAGAGTGGCTCCGGGAGCAACCCCTGTTTCAGTTCCCTGCGTACCATCACCGCAAACCGACCCTGAACAGTGTGTTCCATGACCGTAGGTATCCATGGGATCGTTATCTCCATCGAAAAAATCCCACCCGTAGTGATAACCCGCATCTGTATCATGCCACATGTTGTATTGAAGATCAAGATGATTGTAATCTGTACCTGTATCGATAACAGCGACAATAACACCCGTACCATCGTATCCGAGTGCCCACACATCATCAGCGTTGATCTGGGTGACGCTCCAGGTTATAGCTTTGTCAAGTTCTTCATGAGTTGAGGGATGAACATCAACAGGTTCGATAAGCCCGGCGTCCTCACGCGAAGCCATTTCAATAAGAGAAACATCGGTGCGAAGAGATATCTGAAGAATAACTGATGAGGTAGCTTCGCAGTATACAGCGTTGGACAGCCACAGTGATATGACATTTCTAACACAGTCCGATGAATAAACCTCAAGATCCTCGATAATTCCGCCCTGGGACGTCTCAGCAATTTCCTTCAGTGCATCAACGACAAACTCCTGTTTCTCCGCACGTGTCATGTCCACCGTTGCCGCATCGATCCATCCGGCATCAAGCTCACCATGAGCCAGAATGAATACGGGGATAAGCTCGATGTCACTGGAGGAATCCATCAGGTTCTGAAGATCGGGATGGATGGTTCCGGCAAATGCAAGAGCTGCTAAGCAAAATAGAACAAAAAGATATTTCATAAACACTCCTTTCCGCGTAAAATATTCGCATACAGAAATTAAGAATAATCAATAGCCTTACATAATGCAATACATCCGTACAAATAGTTTATTGATTCTTC
>DAOWNO010000210.1 GCA_030642525.1 Candidatus Aegiribacteria sp. | reverse complement strand
GAAGCTTGTCGGAAGCGCACAGGCACGCAGCAGGGGTGTTTTTCTTGAACATGGATCAATTCTGTTTCAGAATGATCAGATGAAAATACTTGACTACCTCCCTCATACAATTTCTTCAACCCGGAAGAACATACTTGCTCATCATCTGAAGGAGCGTATAGCGTGCATATGGGAATTAAAACCGGACATTGAAATGCCGGATATGGAAAATGCTCTCCACTCCTCTTTCAAAGATGCGCTTGGTGAGGATATCCATTATAGTGATTTCGAGGCACTGGAGGGAACAAGGCTCAATGAGTTGATAAGTGAATGCAGAAATGAAATACAGGAAAAAACCTGACTGGCTGAGAATGCCGTCCAGAGGTGCCGGGGAGGCTGCGAGAATAAGAGCAGTTCTCCTGAAGTACAGCCTTGATACAGTATGCAGGCAGGCAAAATGTCCCAATCTTGGTTACTGCTATCAGCATGGTACTGCCACTTTTCTGATACTTGGAAACATTTGTACAAGATCATGCAGGTACTGCGCAATAGGGACATCAACTGAGAAACCTTATCCCCTCCAGCCTGATGAGCCTGACCGGTTGGCGAAAGCCGCAGCGGAGATGAATCTTTCGTATGTCGTGATTACTTCGGTTACTCGGGATGATCTTCCGGACGGTGGAGCAGGACATTTTTCAAAAACCGTCAAAGCACTGAGGAAAAGGATCAAAGGTGTAAGGATCGAAGTACTGACACCGGATTTCAATGGCAATAAAAAAGCTCTGGAAACAGTTTCGCAAGCAGAACCTGATGTATTCAATCACAATCTTGAGACTGTAGAGAAACTCTTTTCCGCAGTAAGATCTGATGCGTCCTACGATCTGTCTCTTTCAATCCTTGCCCGGTATGGAAAACTGTCTCCTTCCACCCCGCTCAAAAGCGGGCTCATGCTCGGCCTTGGAGAAAAAGATGATGGTATCAGGAAGGCAATCCTGGATTTGAGATCCAGTGGCGTGACCATGCTGACTCTTGGTCAGTACCTTCAGCCTTCAAGAACACACTGGCCCGTAGACAGGTATGTATCGCCCGATGAATTCGATGATTGGAGAGAATTCGCGCTTTCCGAGGGTTTCAGCTCAGTAGCGTCCGGACCACTGGTGCGAAGTTCTTTTCACGCAGAATTGAATTACAGCGGTGAAGTTGCAGCAGTTAGACCGTAGGATCTGTAAGTTTGTAACTTCTTATAGAGTGGATTGATTCCTTCTCGAAGGTCAGAAGACCTATCTCCCTTATCCAGCCTCTTATCGGCAGATTAATGATATCAAGGCAGACACTCATAGCATCAAGAATTGATTCCGGTTGAAGACCGAGTGTCAGTGAGCAGTGCGGAACCCAGCATCCTGGACGGTAAAGACCCTCAGAAAGATTGGAAAGATCATCGAAAATTCTGTACAGTCTGTCATGCACAGATATTAGAGAGGGAGTAATTACAGGTCCGAGAAACACTGTACCGCTTCCCAGCCCGAATGTGGCTATCGTTGAGAACGTTACAGGAAAGGCTCGATGACTCGCCGCGAAGTCCATTATATCATCAAGTATGAGATCAGGATCCAGGTTTTCCCATATGGCAAGTGTGAGATGAGGCTTACTCCCTGATCTGAGCAGAGGCGATGAAAACCCTCTTGTTCTGAGTATGCTCCAGGCACGGTTTATCTTATCTTCAGTTTTACTGTCCAGAAAAAGACAGATATCACAAAACACCGGGGCCTGCCCTTCCCGCTATCAAATGTGCTGTGTTATTTTTCTTCACTGTTTCAGTATTCTCTATTCCGGATGATCGAACGAGAATGCTCCAGTTTTTCCGTCAGGAAGAGTTAGGAAACCGCGTCCTCCAAGGAACAGCGACATGTAGTACGGCATCCCGTCCACTTCGAAACGGACATCGTGCCATGGAGCATAATGCCATGCGGATATACTTTCGCCTGCGGCATCCACAGGTTTTGCGGACAGCAAAAGGACACCGAAGTTCTCGGGAGTAAGACAGATTACCTGCCCGATATTGATCCCCCTCTCTATCACAAGACCGGAGATGTCTTCCGGACAGGGGATACTTTCCAGAGTGACAAGTCCTCTTTTCCATTTAAACACATCTTGTAGAGACATGTTAAGCGAGTCAGAATCAATCGCATCCGTATCCGGAATCAGCTCCGAGTCGGAATAACAGGTAAATGATAGAAGAACAGCGATATATATAATCCTAATTTTCATCGTTCTACCTTTCAAACTGAATATATGTTCAAGTATACAGTGGTGTCGAATATAGTATCTAGTAACAGGTGACAGGATCTTGATTCTATTTAGAAATCAATGAGAAATCAGCATCCTGTCCCCGGAACAGTAACCGGAATTTTGTTTCAACTCGCCCCCTTCTTATGTTTGCGTCTATGGAATACAGTTCAATTAAAAGCTACACTCACGGTCTTGTGCTTGCGCCAATGGCCGGTTCCACAGATTCCGCTTTCAGACGGATATGTCGTTCGATGGGTGCTACAGCAGTTGTTACCGAGATGGTTGCTGCAGCCGGACTGTCCAGGCGATCAGTCAAAACGATAAAACTGCTGCAGTACTATCCTGAAGAAAAGCCGATCGGCGTGCAGTTGTTCGGAAGCAGGCCTGATGATTTCTCAAGAGCTTCATTACTTGTATCAGAACTCGGGTTTGACTTCATCGATATCAATGCAGGATGCCCTGTGAAGAAAGTCCTTCGGAGCGGTTCGGGTTCAGCGCTTCTTCGAGATATCCCAAGGCTGGCAGCTATTGTCAGAGCAGTCTCATCTGAGACCGATCTTCCCGTTACAGTAAAGATCCGCATAGGCTGGTCACCAGAAGAACCTGTACAGGAGAGTCTTCCGACAATTCTGGCAGATGAGGGAGCCGCTGCAATCGCGGTTCACGGCAGATACCGCTCTGATATGTTTGCGGGTAAGGTCAGGAAACCGGAGATAGAGCACATAGTAAATTGTTCTCCTATTCCGGTCATAGCAAACGGAGACGTGATAAATGTTGAAGCCGCTGTTGATTTGATGAATTCAACCGGAGCATCAGGATTAATGATTGGCAGGGGCGCTCTTGGAAATCCATGGATTTTCAGGGGAGTGTCCGGCGGACCGGAAGACGCTGTTCCGATGCCAGAAGAGTTTACATCAGTAATCAGAAAGCATCTTGAGTTGATGAAAGAGTATATTCCCCGGGAGCATGTGTATCATATAATGAGAGGACATCTTCTGAATTACCTCAAAGGGTTCAGGGGAGCATCCGGATTACGCAGAAAAGCTGTGCATGTGGAAAAGTTAACAGATTTGAACAGTATTCTTGCAGAAGCGGAGGAATTACTGAGAATGGAAAGGATTGACCGGTCTTGAAACCTGTTCTGATATATCTCTGCTCCATTATTCTCATCGGATCAGCCTGCGGTCCTTCTGATTCTGTTCTGCTCCCGGATAGAACTTATCTTGAGGAAAACGAGTGGTGCAGATATACATGGAAGGAAGATGATGGGTGGGCCTTTATTGCGTGGGCAATAGATATTCAGGATGGCGCTGATATACTGGCCATACAGTCCGGCTATCTCCCACAGCAAAAACCACAGCCGGGTGAGGAGATCAGATTCCCTTTTCCCGAGAACCTCTCGGATGCGCTTGAGAACCGCCTTGATGCCGCACGGCTTGTAAGGGAAGCCACTGAGATGCTTGCATCTGAAGATACACTATCTGTCTGTAACCTTCTGAAATCAGCGATGGACACTGACCCTTTCTGGTCTGTTCCAGCATATAATTTCGCTCTTATTCTTCTAGAAACCGAAGGACCTGACAGTGTTCTTGCAATGCTTCAACCATGGTCACACAAATTCGATATAGCGCTGATTCAGTCGGAAATAGCCTGGAATAACGGAGATCCTGTTGTAGCGCTCCGGCAGCTTGAAATATGTCTTATGGCGGAATCACCACCATTTGAAGCGCTTGCAGCTGCAGCCCTGATCTATACCGTAACAGGGCATGTCTATCAGGCATCAGGGATCTGGAGAGATATACTCGCAAGCCATGAAGCCGATGCATCCATCAGACTCATGGCTGTGAAGTACGCAATTCTTTTCGAACAGCGACAGACCCGGGAAACGGGATTCGATTGAACAGCATCACTCATGATCTCCAGACCTGTGAATTCACTGTATTCCCAGATCGGTTCAATCGGGCGAATATCAGAGATTATCCTTTATTTGCATGAACGGGTAGTTTGCTCTGATGGTGTTATCCCAGGTGTCATGTTAAGTATCCATATGATGGAAATCCTCAATCATCGGACCAGGAACATAGTATTGACAATCATAACTTGCTGTGTAATAATGAATAATAGTGTATAAGATGGATAATTATCTGTACTCAAATCTCTGGAGGGG
>DAOWNO010000208.1 GCA_030642525.1 Candidatus Aegiribacteria sp. | reverse complement strand
TCTGCAATCGATTCTGATTATTCGAAAGCATTTATTATCCTCCACACATTTTTCTGATGTATAAGGTATAGAACTCAACCTCAATGCCGAGAGGAAGAGCGATTTCCTTCACATGCTTCACGATATCATCTGAATGATCTCCTGGAACCAACCTGAAATTAACAAGGGCAATAACCTCTGCAGGCAGAATATTCTCTCTACTGCTTCCCTGAAGCATTCCCGCGACACCTATTTTGTAATCCACAGAGCCTCTGCCCCAGACCCGTCCATTCTCGATTATTCCCTTGAAAGGATGATGAGGCCATTCATCTCCTCCTTCCGCTGGAACAACATCAAGATGGGCTGTGAGCATGATCGGCTTCAGAGAGGGATTGGATCCGGGCAGAGTCTGTCACTTCATACCTTTCAGAAAATAGAGAATAAAGACTGCAAACTTTTTCAAAGACGGTCAAGTGTCAGGATAATAGAGATCCCTGTGCGTTAAGCCGCATGTCATTTGCCGGGGTTGATAATTGACTGCGGATAAGTTAGAGAATATGTGATTGAAAGATCAGAATATCTGGAGGATATCATGTGGCATATCGCAGGGTTATTAGTTCTTCTATCGGGACCAGGGTCATATGAGCTGCCCGGAATCGAGCTTCCGAAGCAGCATCAGATAGATCATTATGAACACCGCGGATCGATTTCACTCAATGTTTCAGGCGAAGACGGAGGAAAAACGCTTAACAGAACCGTGTATGGTTTTCTTCCATACTGGGGGAACGATACATGGCTCAGATACGACCTGATAAGTATTCTTGCCTGTTTCTGTGTGGATATGGGAAGCTCCGGTGCAATCACGAACTGGAATGGATTCCCCTCTATATTTTCTGAAGCAATCGTAGGCGTGAACGCCGCCGGGGGAACAGCAGTTGTTACCGTTGTGAATTTCTCCTCCTACGGAATCCATTCAATCCTTACAACAAACAGAGCTGCTGCCATCAATACGATTGTTGACCTTATCAATAACTATCCTGTTGAGGGTATATCAATCGATTTTGAGAATGTCAGCTCAAGTGACAAAGACAATCTCACTTCATTCATGTACGATCTAAGAGCTGAACTTGATACGTGCGCCCCCGGAAGCCACCTCTCGATCTGTACACCTCCGGTAGACTGGGGGGGCGCTTTCGATTATTCTGAACTTGCAGAGATTTGCGATGCCCTTTTCATGATGTGCTACCCGTTTCACGGCTCATGGTCATCCATTGCCGGACCCTGCTGTCCATTAACCGGATGGGGGGCAACATCCGAGTCATCCAGCAACATGATCTGGTGTATGGGGGATTATGCGAAGTACGCTCCCTTCCATCATGACAGAATTGTCGTGGGTCTTCCCTACTACGGGCACCAGTGGGAAACAGAAGGGAGTTCACCTCATTCAACGGTCATCGGCAGTTGTGCTACACTCTTCTATACTACACTTGTAAACAGGGCTGAAACGTACGGAAGGCTATGGGACAACGAATCATTCACACCCTGGTACGCTTTCTTCAGCGGAGTCTGGAATCAGGGATGGTATGATGATGAGGAAAGTCTTTCACTGAAGTACGATATGATCAGGGAAGCCGATCTTCAGGGAGCTGGAATTTGGGCTCTCGGATACGATGGATCCCGCACGGAGCTATGGGACTGCCTTGAAGAATCCTTCTGCGGTGAAATATGGACGGACAATCTCACGGATAATCTGGAAAGCCGATTCACCGTACATGGTCCGGAACAGTACTGGTGCAATGTTACTGAAGGCGGACAGTTCTACAGTTATTTCTATACATATTCCATTTCATCAGGCCCGGATATGAACTGGGCTGAGTGGACTTTTGAACTTCCAGACAGCAATCTCTCATATATGCTTGAGACCTGGCTGCCGGAAGGTGGAACAGCTGAAGCCAGTTACAGAATCCTCCACGATGGCGTAGAGGATACACTGACAATACAGCAGTCTTCATACGCAAACGAATGGGTTCCTCTTGGAGGTCCCTGGAACGCGTCAGAAGATTTATCAGTAATAATCGGTGATTACACCGGCAATGCAGGGGAGAAAATTGTAATAGACGCGATACGTTTCTCATCAGATATCGGAATTGCAGATGATGCTGGAAATTCTGAATCGAACCTGTTATCCCTGCTGACCGGGAATCCCTCATCTATGTTCGCTTTAAATTTACCACCTTCTGATACAGAAGAAGGTACTGTTCAAATCTATGACATATCCGGAAGACTGATCTTCAGCAGGGTAGCCTCCGCTGGAAGTTCTGCCAGGATATGTTACTGGCCGACTGATGGAAGCATTCCATCTGGCGTATACACTGCCGTATACCTGTCGGGCCAATCGGTTTCTTCCGTCAGACTTGTATTGATCAGATAAAGTTAATCGGTTAGTGAAAACACGCTCAACGAAAAACCGCTGTATCCAAGACTGTCAATCACAAGTGGCCCTATCCGGTTCATTAGCTGAACTGCTTCACCAAGATTGTAGGCGTCGTAATCAAACATGGTGGCAACCTGAATCTGTCTTTCGCCGAAGTCTTTCCTCTGAAGCCTCCTGGAAACAGTAAAAATCACATCGCTCAGCTGACTGTCAGTGAATTCATCTGTTGTGATAGCCTTGTCATACTTGATACTGAATTCGTCCACGCTCCCTCTGATCATCTCCGGTGTAAAGTAGAATTTGATAATTACAGCTCCGGGAATGGTATCGATAACGGTTTGATCCAGCCTGATAAGGGGTACTGAAAAGAAATCAGTCTCAGTGCTGTCAGACCATACACAGAGCCTGTCAATCCTGAGGGGTTTAATCTCCCTCAGGGTGATTTTCTGCAGAATGTAACTTGCTGCCGGACGCAAAGGTACGATTCTGCCTCCAAGAAATGACACAGTCGATCCTTCCGGAATCATTGTCATATCCACATTTGCTCTTGGTAATGCTCTGGATGCACTATCATTAAAAACATAGACTATATCAGAGCCAATGAGTGTTGCAACGGAATCAATCGGATTCTCTACAACTATTTCCTCATATTGAGATCTTTGAGCAAGTTCGGGTGTATATTCAGATCGGTCGAAAACATGTGTAACCACAAATGCCGTAGCCAGCCCTATAATCGCAATCAGAAAACCAAGTGTTGGAATATGCCCTCTTGGAGGAGGGGTTGTGAATATAGTTCGTTCTTTGAAGCTGACAGGTTTATCAAGTTTTTTCTGAAGTTCGACTCTCTTATCCTTCGTGGAATCATTCTGTGATGAAAGTTCAAAACCACAGTTATCGCACTTGCCGGTATCCCGTCCGTTGTTGTCGTGCCCACAGCATCGGCAGTTCATTCATACACCTCCCGAAACAATTTGTTCAAATTATTTGCATGCATATCAGATTATTTCCTGACTGTCAGAAGATACCGGTTCAGATTGAATTATTTCGACTAAAGAATCGGCATAGATAAATCCATCAATAAAATCTCTGTCCATTTGAATATGATATACTGACCGAAGACTGTCTACAAGCCCTGATACAATTTTTTCTTCATTCAAAACCCTGACAGGTTCAATAAGTCTCTCTCTGGATTCATCAAATGATGCCTGATGTTCCGGAATGATCGCTTCAATTCTGAATACAAGAACCCGCTCAACTGAAAGAGAACAGAAAACAGTTTCAAATAACTCAGCACTGAAAAGCATCTCATTCCATGGGGCTGGAATGTCATTAAATGTCATGGGATCAGTGAGAACGGTCTCGTCCGGGGCAAGAAGGTCAACAAGAGGTGTCAGATCATCTGCACGGTTAAATGGTTCTTCATCATCTGACACAATCTGATGAAGTGTTTCCAGCTGATCCTCTCCTATTGCTCCAATTGTCTTGAATGTCCTCTGTTCATGAACAATCAGATTTGGAAGGCTGTCCTCGTACATTTCGAGCAACTGCGCGGAAGTTGGTTCGATACCAGGTTCAATCATCAGTCTGTAATAGACATCAAGCAGCTCATCTGCGACCTGTCGTTCGACTATGGACAGTATTTCAGGCAAAGTATCCATTTGAAGCTCTCTGGCTTCAATTGCCATAATATCGTATATCCCCAGTGTTCTGCAGTAACTCTCGACCCATTCACGATCTGCAGGTGTGCGAGATGCGAAAGCGGGAATGCTCCTTATATCCTCGACCAAATCCAATAGAGATTTTTCTCCACCTTCGAATGTGTATGCAACGATTCGCTCCTGCTCGCTGGAAAAAGGCTCAAAGCTGCCCCTGTTATCTATTGCATGCTCAGCAACAAGTTCCGGTACTCCTGGTGTTATCCGGAGATCATATGCAGTAAACAGGCTGTCATCCAGTCTTTGTTTGTACTCATTCCTTAAATTTCCAAGGATCTGTCTGGAGATGGATTCGCTGATCTCTTCAAAAGGTGGAACTGAATCCTGATACATGCTGTCTATCCGCAGAAATCTCC
>DAOWNO010000238.1 GCA_030642525.1 Candidatus Aegiribacteria sp. | reverse complement strand
TTCACCTTTCACCTGGAGGTGATAGGTGGGCGCTTGCTGCGTATACCCGGACGAATACAGACCCAGGCGGTCAAGGAACACTCCTCTGTTCCGATTGCTGGATACCCATTACGAAGAGTTCAGGAATGTGTACGATGAACGCTTCTCGAAACGCTACGGCTTCTGGCGTCCTGTCATAGATGAAGTTGTTACAAAATACAGGCAATGCGGTGATTTTCATTACGGCTTTGCGCGGATTCGGTGCAAAGAGTGCGGTGCTGAATACCTGAGAGCCTTTTCATGCAAGTGCAGGGGGTTCTGTCCATCCTGTTCAAAGCGGAAGTCATTGGACCTTGCATCTTCTTTGAGGAATGGCCAGCTGGAATCCCCTTCTTAGATATTCTCCTCTGCCCTGTGCGGCAGAAATCCCAGGATGATTCCCTTATTTGCCCGTACACTGCCATTCACTCGCTGAATCAGCTTCTCATCCTCCAGCTGATTCAAGTCACGGCTGAGCGTCTTCCTGGTTTTCTTCGCATATAGTTCCGCGAGTTTTGGGGTAAGGTGCGTTATTGAAGATGCATCAACCCAACCGTTGTCTGCACGAACACCTGAAAGGGCTAGAACAAGCCTTCGCTGTCTGTTTCGAGGCGCAGAATGCCCGCGGAATCGTGAGTTTACAAAGTCCCGCCAGACTGTGTTAAAATGGAGATCTCGAATAACCAGCATCTGCTCGCTGAGCTGGTCTGTAATACCGCTTACTGCATATTCGATAAAGTTTGTGATGGAGCCTTTTCGGCTTGCTTCATCCAGCTGTCTGTAATACTCTATCCTCGTAAGATTATAGAAATTACTCAACAGATGCGCTGCCGGTGTTGGAAAACCCGCCTTGAGAAGAAAACGGAATTCTATTAATCTGGCTGTTCGACCGTTGCCATCTCCAAACGGGTGAATCCATACGAAGTACAAATGAGCCGCAATCGCTACCAAAATGGAGTATACAACTTCCATGCCCTCGGGATATTCAATTGAGTTCAACCATTCGCAGAACTGTTCAAGGAGAAAACCGCAATCCTCAGCAGGCGCCCCCCTGTACCTCCCTACAACGATTGAGTGTTTTCTGATCTTTCCGGGAATCACGTCTTGCTCCAGAGGAAGGTTATGCAATACCATCAGATTGTATTCTTTGATAATTTCCGGTGTGATGCTCGTGGATCTCTTTTCTATGATTCTCTCACCAATGAGATTGGATGCCGTGACGATATTATCTAATTCCTGAGCAAGATATTCCCTGGATGGTGGAAGCTGCAGCTTCCCTTCCAGGTGTTCAATTACTTCTCTCTCGGTAAGAGTGTTTCCCTCGATGGCCGTAGTTGCCAGAATTCCCTTTGCCAGGTAAAGACGATGCAGTTCTCTTGCCGCATCCGGTGTCAGAGGTACTTTTCCGATGTAGTCAATCTCTGCTGCAGCTTTCCCCAGGTTCACCCATGTTGTATGCTCGAGTTCTCTAAGATCCAGCTTGAAGTCAAACCACGGGTGTGTCTTTTCGTATGTCCTCATTTATGTCCTCTGTTATTCTTTATTATACATATCTTTACGCAATTCTTGTCCAATAGAATGTCCAAGCTTATGTACAATACTGATTCCTTTTGAGGGAAGCAACTCCAGCCCCTGCTGAAATAACCAGTTCAGTGAACTGACACTGCTGTATTCTGCCGGTTGCTTTTCTGGCTGGAACTGTTTGAATGAATCTATCAATCGGTGAGGCTATCCGCTGTTTCCATTTTGATCACTTCCGATAACTCTACGGATTAAGTATTGTCATCGCTCAATGAATTCAAAGCAGGATCTCTCCTGAAAGATGAGCATATGAAAAAGAAAATCTGCCCGCTGTGCGGCAGAAAAAAAGCAGAAGAAAATGCAGACTGCAGCAGAGCTTTGGAACTCTACAAAAAAAATAACGGATCCTCCTATTACTCTTCACCATCATCGAAATCTGCGGCAACTGCATCTTGAATCAATATACAGTTTATTCAAAATGCTCCGTGACATCATATCAACTCTTTCATATTGACTGTTGATGCATGCTGATAGTATGGTTAATCAGGTAAAGCAGGATCACCATAATACTAACAGGAGGATGAACATGACGACAATCAACCTTCTGCGTTCAAAGCGCAGGGATGTGCTTGAAATAGCAAAGCGTCATGGAGTCACATCTATTATGGTGTTCGGTTCGGTAGCCCGAGAAGAAGATACTTCGGAAAGTGATATAGATTTGCTCATAACAACCGGAACGAAGGTCAGTTCCTGGTTTCCAGCGGGATTGATCCTCGAACTGGAAGAACTCCTTCACCGGCAAATCGATGTAGTTACAGAATCCGGCCTTAATCCAATTCTGCGAGAACATGTGCTTGCAGAAGCGGTAGCAATATGAAGAACGATGTAGCTTATCTGAAACATATTCTGAACATGATTGATCGAATCGAGGCTGTAACCGGTTCTGGCAAAACAGAATTCCTTGAATCGAAGCTCTACCAGGACGCGGTTCTACGAAATCTCCACACTTTAACAGAAACAACACAGAGACTTTCAAACGCCTTCAAATCCGCACATCCGGAAATTGAATGGGCTAAACTTGCAGCATTTCGGAATGTGCTTGTTCATGATTACCTGGGAATTGATATGGAATTAGTTTGGACGGTGATCACTGAGGATGTTCCGGAGTTCAAGTTCAAATTAGCAGGTATACTCAATAGAATCGATTCAGAAACGGATGCGCATTAATTAAAGAATTAGTGAAAGCCTGTCAGTATTGAAATTTCTAAGATCAGAACAGCAGAAATAACATGATAGTATGCGATAATAGAATATGAGTTTGAATTTCATACACACCGCTGATATACATCTGGACAGCCCGCTCACCGGGCTGGAGAAATATGACGGCGCGCCTGCGGACAGAATACGTAACGCGACGCGGCAGGCTCTGAAAAATCTGGTAAAACTCGCAATCGATAAAGATGTTGATTTTATGATCATTGCCGGAGACCTGTACGATGGAGACTGGCATGACTTTAATACAGCGCTCTTTCTATCAGCCCAGATGTCACGCCTGCGGGAAACGGGAATTCAAGTGTTTATTGTATCGGGTAATCATGATGCTTCCAATCGGATAACGCGTTATCTGCAAATGCCGGACAATGTACATTTTTTCAGTACGGATGCTCCGCAGACTATTGAACTGGATGCTCCAGAGGTTGCTCTTCACGGGCAGGGATATGCCAGAAGCGCGGAAACATCGAACCTCGCCTCCGATTACCCGGAACCAGTCAGCGGAATGTTCAATATCGGAATTTTACACACCGCGCTCAGCGGATACAGTACCCATAAGCCGTATGCTCCCTGTTCTGTTGAAGATCTTGCTTCAAAAGGATATGATTACTGGGCCCTTGGTCATGTTCACAACCGCGAAACAGTCAGGGAGGAAAACCCCCCAATCGTTTTTCCCGGCAACATCCAGGGCCGGCATATCCGTGAGCAGGGCAGTAAAGGGTGTACACTGGTCAGTGTAGCGGATGACGGGAAGGTGCTGTTTGAACACTGCCCGCTGGATGTACTCAGGTGGGTGACTCTTTCAATAGATGTTTCCGGAACGGAAGATGCGGCGGAAAGCATTGACATGGTTCGTGAAGCCCTGGGAAAAGCAGTTGCTGATTCTGAAGGACGCTTCCTGGCCGCCCGTATAAGCTTGACCGGTACCTGCAATGCCCATGATGATTTATTGAGCAATCCCGATCGGTGGATAAGTGAGATTCGCGCAATCGCCACCGACATCGGTCAGCAGATGGTCTGGGTTGAAAAAGTCTCTTTTAACACTGCCCCGCCCATCAACGAAAGTGAACTTGCCGAAAGCAAAGGTCCCATCGGAGATTTACTTCGCTATTTCAAGAGCATTGAAGAAGATAATGAAATCCTGAACGGGTTTATCGAAGAGCTGAAAGATCTGCGCAAAAAAATACCCAATGCTTTGCTGAGTGAAGATGATGAACTTGATCTCGGCAGTACAGAGTCTATTCGATCGCTTCTGGA
>DAOWNO010000033.1 GCA_030642525.1 Candidatus Aegiribacteria sp. | reverse complement strand
TTCGAAGCGTAACATTCAACTTCTGAAATACGAAGAAGGTTTTCACACTATACTGTACGACAGCGATCCCTCAATCTATCTCAAGAGCATTTTCGAAGCCAGAAGGTTCAGACCTGATGCTGTCGTTGATACAAGAATGCATTACGATTCCGCCACATCATTCATCTATGGAGTTGTTTCAGGTGCGGAATGGAGGCTTTCGGCATCCAACAGAGACGGCAGGCTGCCATTCTCAGTGAGAGTTCCGATGCCACCAGGAAGGCATCACTATGCCGATCTGACAAGGATACTTCTTGAAGGACTCGGGAAGAATATCGATGAATCAGAACTTGACAGGGAAATCAGGCTTTCATCTGAAGAGATCGGATTCGTAAACGCATTCTGGCGTGAAGCTGGCCTGGAACTTCGAGGAAAAGCCATTGGTATCAACATATCGACCCGGGATCCGCGGCATCTGTGGGGAGAGCTGAAGGTCAGGGAACTCTGTTCCCGACTGAACTCTTCAGGTCACGTTCCAATTCTGATGTCAACTCCACTCGAACATATGAATGCTTTACAGATCGCTTCATTCTCACCCGGAACACTGGTCGCTCCGGTCAGCCCGACGATTCTCCACGCAGCTGCTCTGCTGAAGAGTTTCAGAATTTTCGTCACTCCTGATACCGGTATTGTGCATGTGGCGGCATCTCAAGGGGTACCGGTCGTTGGATTGTATTGTCCTAATGAGAGTCATTTACCACTCTGGTACCCCTGGAAAGTACCAAATGAAATCATAAGTGCTCCTCGCAGTGTTGCAGAAATAGAAACAGAGGATGTTCAGGAAGCAATCGAAAGGTTACTTGAAAAGGTCGGAGTTGAAGGGAGATCATGCCAGGATTTCTAAAGAAACTTGAAGTTTTCTGCAGAAAGCTGATGTTCCGAATCATCGCTCCTGGAGTTTCAGCGGCAAACGTCCTTCCATCTCTGCCTGATGGAACAGCTATTGATAGAGTTCTTATTATGAGACAGGACAGGATAGGGGATATGATAATGACCCTTCCTCTTCTGAGAAAACTCAGGGAGATTCATCCCGGCCTTTCAATCACTGTTGTAGCTTCAGAATCGAACAGTATTATCCTGAAGTACGAAAAGGATATCAGTGTAATCACATATGAAAAATCTCCGGGGAGGTTTATACGCTCTCTGCTGGCAGCCAGGAATTTCATGCCGGATGCGGTTGTGGATATGCACATGCACGATTCCACTACTTCCTTCATCTATGCGACATTCTCAGGGGCAAAGTGGAAACTTCACATAGACAGGGAGAATAGACTTCCATTCAATATAAGGGTGAAGGCTGCCCGGGACGGTCATATCATGGATGCTTTCTCGGGCCTGCTTTCCGGACTCGGGAAAAAAATTGAAACCGAAGAACTTGTACGGAAGATTTCCCTTTCCGATATCGAAACAGATTTTGCTGAAAGATTCTGGAACGGACTGGATGCTGTGCCGGAGGACTGCATCGCAATCAACATCTCCGCAGGCGGAGAAAACCGATGGTGGGGATCGGACAGGTACAGAGAAGTATGCAGGGGGATCATGTCTCTGGGAATGAAACCATTGATTCTGTATACTCCTGAACATAAGAAACGGGCCTCCACAATTGCCATTCCGGAAGCTGCTGCTCTTCTCTCACCCCTTACACCTACAGTTCTTCATGTCGCCGCACTGATTCGCAATATTCGTCTTCTTGTCAGTCCCGATACTTCCATTATCCATTTAGCAGCTGCGAGCGGAATTCCCGTTGTCGGGATGTATCTGCCCTTTGATCCAACCCTGCCCAAATGGTATCCCTGGCGTGTAAGCAGTAGAATTCTCGTGTCTGAAGATCACAGATCCCTGGGATCCATAAGATCCGATGTTGTCATTAGCTCAGTGCGGGAGATTCTTGAAGACGGAAGAGGAATACAGTGAGGGTTGGATTTGACGCTACGAATATTCTGGGGCACGGAGGTATCAAGACCTATGCCAGGGAGCTTATTAAAGCTCTGGCTTCAGAATATCAGGAAGGCAAATTCATTTTGTGCACAACAAACAGCTGCTCGAAGAAAGAGAAACTCCGGAGACTGTTCGAAAAGTATCCAGCTGTTGAAGTATGCACAGGTCTGCCTCACGCAAAAATGTTGGGCGACAGGCTCAGGTGGCTGTCAGGACTTCTGGGGGCTCTCTACTGGAGGAAACTGGAGCGTAATCTGGATCTGGTCCACCTGACTGATCCTTATTCCGCTGCCGGTTATCCATGCAGATTCGCGGTGACTATTCACGATTTGTTTCCGCTTACGAGAGATGAACTGAGCAATTCACGTCTTAACAGGTTCTACAAACGGAAAACACCTCAAATTCTCCGTCGGGCTGAAGCTGTTATCACTCCATCTCAATACATCGCTGATGAGATAAAGAAACTGTATCCGAACCGGGCTCGAATGATCTGTGCTGTTCCAGAAGCTGCTGACAGTACGTTTCAACCATTGAACCGTGATGATTCCATCCTGTCAGGATATGGACTTGGCAGAATCAGGTACTTCCTGTTTGTCGGCCGGGTTGATTCCAGAAAGAATCTTCAGCGGATTATCGATGCTTATGATAAGCTCGAAGTGGAAATTCGAGAAAAAGTACACCTGGCACTTGTCTTATCCGGACATAATTCCCTCGAAGCTGATTTCTCTGAAAAGGAATATCTTCATGTACTCAGAGATGTACCTCAGAGTGATATCATCCAGTTCTACTCCTCAGCGGACGCTCTGGTTTTTCCATCGCTTGATGAGGGGTTCGGGCTTCCCGTGCTTGAGGCAATGCAGTGCGGCTGTCCTGTGATCACATCAAACTGCGCCAGTCTTCCCGAAGTAGCCGGAGATGCTGCAATTCTGGTCGATCCCGAGTCAGTTGGTGACATCAGATCGGCGATGAAGCTGCTTGCCTGCTCGGAGGAGAAGAGAGAAGAACTCCGGAACCAGGGGGCAGATCAGGCACGCAGATTCTCTTGGGAAAAGGCTGCTCGAGAGACAATGAATATTTACAGCAAAGCAGTTGACGCTTCTTTGGAATAGGATTACCGGCGAATGGGAGATTCGGAATGAAAATTGGGTTCGATGCATCAGGAATCTCAGGTTACTGCGGCATTCATACATATTCAAGAGAATTGATAAGGCATCTGCTTCAGGAATTTCCGGAAGATCAATTTGTGCTGCTTTCCACGTTCAGTAAATCAAGGAAGAGGAGACTGAAACAGGAATTTGGTGTTCACCATAACCTTGAAATCAGATCTGTGCTTCCGAACCGGCTGGCTCTTGGCTCTTCTTTCATAAGCCTGATTCTTTTTTTGAGATCGATGATCATCAGACACCACGCAAACAGTTTCGATATCCTGCATATCACAAAGCCTTTCGCGGAAAGAACAGGTGTACGTAACAGTATCATTACCGTTCAGGACCTTTTTCCACTCACTCTGGATGATTATCAGGGGGAAGATGCGAAAAAGGAATTCGATTCCAACATCACCTTCATTCTGGAGGAATCAAAAGCGATTATCGTTCCAACGGAGTATACGGCGAATCAGCTGTGCGGTTTATATCCGGATGTCAGGGAAAAGGTTAAAGTTGTTTTGCTTGCTGCTGGATCCGGGTTCAGGCAGAACAGGAAATCTCCGCAGGAATCACTGAGAAAAGTGCTGCCCGAAGGGACTTTATATTTTCTGTATGTAGGAAGCGCGTATCCCCGAAAGAACCTGGACAGGGTTCTTGAAGCATATCTTGCGCTGCCGGAGGCGCAAAAGAAAAAATACTTCCTTGTTCTGGTGTTGACCGGTGTTGCCAGCCACCTGTCGGATTTCAGAGAAAGAAACAGGAATGCTCTGTCTCTGCCGAATATCATTGTACTCGACAGTGTATCAGAAGAAGAACTGGTGAGACTCTACTCTTCAGCGGTCACGTTTCTATTTCCTTCACTCGACGAGGGATTCGGGCTTCCGATCATTGAGGCAATGCGGTGCGGCTGCCCGGTTATTACTTCTAATGTATCCTGCATGCCTGAAGTGGCTGGTGATGCGGCAATACTGGTTGATCCATACAGCGTTGATGATATCTCTTCCGCTATGGAAAATATTGTATCAAATCCTTCTATTGGAGATGAATTACGACAGAAGGGTTTCGATCAGGCAAAGCGCTTCTCGTGGAAAGAAACTGCACGCCGGACAATGGATATTTACAGAAACGTTCTTGATTAATTTACTGCCAGTTCGTCCCGTAATCCGAAGTCTTCAGGGCTTCAGGGATCAGTATATGGTTGAACATGATTATGTAAGTTTAATGGATCACGGATATATTGCCTTCCGCGCAATTAACTGCATCATTCCCTTGATCCACTGATAAGTTTACAGTTTTTAATGCTGCTGTTAAGATTAAATGTTTCTGGTTTCTGCTGTGCAAGCAGTTTGTGGAATTTTCGAGGAAGATCCGAGCTAACAGATCTGGCAACAAGTTGAAGAAGTGTGCTACGTCCCCGGATCAACTTTTTGGGATCTCACTTCCGGATCGTGACATCTCCGGGCATATCGCACAGTTGCCGGTATAGATCCCTCTTGAAATTCTGTCCCTTAGAGCCATGTATGCAGGGCCGTTCCATATCTCGTGGAAACTGTTATTGAACATATTGCCGAGTGGTTCGGATGTATTCCAGTGCGGGCAGGGATTTATCCTGCCGTCAGGGTCTATGTATACCCAGTTATTGAGATAGTGGCATGAAGACATCTTCTCCGTAGAAGGTGCGGAAGGAAAGTTGAAAGAAAGCCCCAGCTCGGAGGCGATATCACCGGCAAGGCGGATTTGCCTGGAAACCTCCGGTGCATCAGGGTTGATCGTTTCCCCTGTCATATCCAGTCCCGAGAAAGGTATCAGTGGGACGACGCCCACGGATACCGCTCCTGTTGCTGACGCCAGTTTCACGATATCCGGCAGTTCATGCAAGTTGCTTTTCTGCAGTGTCACGCTGAAAGAAAGCTTCGGGAACCTCATTCTCCTTCTCTCCCTCTCGGAGACCAGTTCTGTCATGTTGCTGATGATAAGATTCAGATCCGCGCCGCCTCTTATACCGGCATGGGTTTTGGGAGTGGCCCCGTCTATTGATACGAACAGTGATGTAGGAGGGGATTCTAGGAGGACACTGATATTTTCCGGAGTGAGAAGGATACCGTTCGTCACAATCTCCCTGACGGGCACATCAGCCCGGTAGAGGCGGTCAAGATATCTGCCGAAATCCGGATTGACGAACAGCTCCGCTCCGCATGAGAGCCCAACGACAGATGCTACGGGGAACAGCTCCGAGGCAATCCTGTCAAATAGGGCAGGGTCTATATCGTGCCATTTCCGGTCGGGATCCTTATCAGCCAAACGCATGGAACACATCGAGCAGCGAAGGTTGCACCTGTTTGTTGTATCCATCCTGATTATCAGGTTCCGCCTGCCCCGAAGTCTAACCCACGGGAAGCGGTATGACCTTTGCAGATACCTGCCGAGCAATCTTTTAGGATTCATTTAAATCTTCTCCGACCTCTACTGTTTCATTGTAGTATACAAAGAAACTTAGTAACATTGATCGAGCGTTATCAATTCAAAACCAATAACAGAACTTCATTTGCTTGACATGGAACGAGTATTTCAATACTCTTAAACAATGCAAATATTCTCTGTAAAGGGGTTGAACGATGTTCAATAGATTTTTCCCTTCTCTTCTTTTTTTCTTTCTTGCAGGTACGGCTGTCTCGGACTCAGCCACGATGTGGGTCTTTCCCGATGGGAGAGGTGCCATGCCCATTGAGACGGACCAGATCACAATGGAGGCTGAGAGTGTTTCCATCGTGCCCACCGGAAACATGATCTACTATGATGCTCCTGAAATGAAGGTCACCTGTGTATTCTATCTCAGAAATCTCACCGATCAGACTCTGGATATATCAGTTGGCTTTCCGTTCGAATCGTTCTACGGAATGCACAATTACGCTTCAAGAACAGCTTGGTATTACGACATGGTCCTTGAGGATATGTCCGAACAGGAAACTGCGAAAATACCGGTGGATTCCATGATACCTGACTGGTTTCAGTTCAGGGCGTTTACTGACATCGTAGAGTACGAGGTTACCTATGAAAAAGGTATTCCCAGCAGGGATAAAAGGCTTGTTTTCTGGCCGCTGGTAGCCTGCTGGAATATGCATTTCCAGCCGGGGCAGACGGTAAGACTCGTTAATACTTACAATACCGGATGGAATTTCAGCTCGTATGCAAACTATACAGCTTCCTTGACCTATGTAGTGCGTTCGGGAGCCCTATGGGCCGGCAGGATAGGTGACGCTGTCATCTCGATAACCCTGCCGGAGCTGTACCCCTTCTCCATGCTCTCCGATTCGGTCTGTACATGGACGGACTGGAACGGTTCTCCACAGGTTGACGGAAACCGGGTTACCTGGCATTTCATGGACTGGAAACCAGTTGAGGATATAGTAATCGCTTCAAAAGGGCATTCATGGGTGGATGACAGGGGTTTAGATTATGGCCTGTTCGGAAATGACTACTGCTCACTCCATGAAACTGAACTCTACTCAAGCTGGACGCCGGAGGAAATCTACCCCGCTTCCCTGAAAGTTCTTAATTGCATAGAAACCCATCTGTCTGCAGAGACGATTGCTCGATTCCTTGAAAACGCCGCATATGGTATGTCAGGTATGTGGTCGGAGGAACCACACAGTTACCTTTCTCAGATGTTCAGTATATCTGGCTCTCTGCCTTTCGATCAGGAAAAGCTGGAAACTGCACTGGGGCTGCAGCGGCATTTTTCCGAATGCCGGACTATCATGGAGTCTGCAGGACTCGATTTTCTGCTTCCGATGACAGTTCTTCGAAGAGACTGGGCCGATGTGAATCTGGAGATGTACTGCAGCAGTCCCCGCTTCCAGGCAGCATACCTGATTCTTCTTGAAAATATCGAAGACGCCGTTCAGGGAAGGCCGATAACTGATTCCGCTCTGCAATCGCTGTTCCAGCTCACAGGATGGTTCCTCTCCGATGAGGTTTCACCGATGATCGGTCAATTCAGAGATCCTTACTCTTATACAGGCGAAGAGAGGGATATAATTTTTATTTCCAGAGAAGAGGTCAGAGATTACTGGATGTACGGAGGGGGGTGTGACCTGCCGCTTGTTCTTAACAGTTGCAGTGAGAACAGTGACATTTCTCAAATTACTGAACTGTCTTTTGAAACATCTTCAGAGCTTGCAGGGCAGGCAGGTAATGATTATTCAGCTGAAAATCTTTCCGATGGAGATCCTGAAACCGCCTGGGTAGAAGGGGAATACGGTTACGGATATGGTGAGGTAATAACCGTTTCAACAAATGAAAAGATCATCGCTGAAGGTTTCACAGTGAGGAACGGCTATTGCAAATCTGGCGGTGCATGGCTGGAGAACACAAGGATCAGGAAGTTTTTCGTCTGCCTGAATGATATTCCCCTGATGGTGGCTGAACTTGAAGACACCATGGACATGCAGGTTATCCGGTTTCCCGGGAATCTGACCCTTGGTGAGGATGATAATCTTACACTTGAGATACTTGAGATATATCCCGGGGCGACATATCGGGATGCTGCTGTTTCCGAACTCTCACTGATCGCAGCGCAATGAAAGGCGGTTTGCATGATCGATTCTTTTGAAATGCAGAAACGGTACTTCACCTCCCAGCTGAAACAGTTCAGAACAAAGCCTGAGCTTAACAGAGCCAGAATAAAAGATTGCGAGTATTACCTTGAAATGATGGAGAAAGCCGGTTCTCCAGCAGAGTTCAAGAGGAGGGTTCAGCAGACAGGGAACATGGTTTCAGCATCGAAAGCTGAAGGTTTCGACAGATACGATAACAGGGCTTTCATCTACGAGAAGCTTGAGCAGGAGAGAAAGGCTGAAGAGGACAGACTTCGGCTCGAAATCATCGAATCGGCTGCAACCCACAATGAGCTCAGTCAGAAACTCGAGGAATTTGAGCAGAATGCCAAACTGTCATTCAACGAGAACAAGGCCATAAATTCCGTGAACTCGATTATCAGCGCTCTTTTTCATCTGAACACCGATGGGACGGGTTCAAACGATGAAGAGCGATCACTGGTAAAATTCCATACGTACTGGAAACTGATGAAGGAAGCTGATCCGGATATCTCATGGGAAAAGATCATGACTTACAGACCATACAGAGACCGCATCATTTTCACCGATGAACAGATGGCAGTGCTTGAGAAAATATTCATGGAGGTGTGCGATGGATGCGACAGTTAAGCAGATTCTGGACAGTTTCCGCTTCTCCATCGATAATTACGTTTCCAGCCTTGGCCCATCCAATAAAAAACTCCTGCGATCTGAAGAACTCCTTGAATTCCTCTGCGCGAAAGCCGATGAGGGCGCTGACATGACCGCGATAAGTATGGACCCCTGTTTCGCTGAAGTGGCCGCTATTATAGGAGAACTCGCATCCGAACCCGCTTTGCCCCTGGAAGAGCAGGCTTCCATTAGTACCGAGGGAGATTCCGCATCGGGCGAAGCGATCCCTCCCGCGAGTATCGCAGCAGCCGGTTATCACATGGCTTTCGATTCCATGGGTTCCGCGGCAAGGGAGAAGCAGGGCAGGTATTACAGCAGGATATTCGAACTTGAAGAAGAGGCTGAAAATGCGATTCACTTCAATACTCTTATGGTTGAGGACGGGGTCCTTTTTGAGATGACCAGGGAGCCGCTTATCGAAACTGCAAGAGAGACTCTGCAGCAGGCAGAAGAAGCCCATTCACCGACTGTTGACCACCAGCAGCAGCTTGCAGCGGAGACTTACGCGAAAGTACAGACTATTGCCGAGCTTGAATTCCAGGGAACGCTCATGGCGGAACTTTCAAATGTGGAGCACGAATGGGATGCCCTTTACATAGAGGTTATCGGTCTTCTCCCGGCCTGTGCTCAGGCAATAGAAGCGTTCGGCCCCACGGATGATAATGTTGCGAAACTCAGGAACAGCCACAGGTTCATGCCGGAATTCATGGGCATTACCTGGGATGAGGTCTTTGCCGATCCCAGATACCTTCTTTTCTGGAACGAAGTTCTATGGCCGATTGTGCCGACAGAGAAAAGAACGAAATACGGAGTGAACAGCGCTGAAGGGTGGCGGAACCTTCTCAAAGAAAAATTCTACGACCCCCATGTTAAGGATGAACCGGTTCCGAAGCCTGATTCAACGCAGGCCCGCATAAGTTTCTGGAGAAAAGAATATCCTGTTCATGAAACCCTTGATCTTCTGAATAACCCTCCAAGACCGGATGTAAGAAGAGATTAATCGTGGTTGTGCTTCTGAAGAGAAATACCTTTCAGCTTCTTCTGCCGTTCGTCAGTATTGCGGTTGGCATTTATCTTCTTCATTCTGCCTGGTGCGCAATCTTGTTCTACCATGCAGGTATTCTGTTCATTCTCATCATCAACGGACAAAGGGATATCTGGCACGGTGTTTTTTCCGGCTGGAACAGTTTTTCAGGTATTGTAATGTTACTTCTCGTTGTCGGAAACGGACCTCTTTTTATCCTTCTGTGGCCGTTCATCTCTCTTCAACCCGGTATTCTTTCTGAATCTCTTTCCGATCTGGGCCTGTCCGGGATATCACTATGGATCTTCGCTGCCTGGTATGCCGCTGTTCATCCTTTGCTGGAGGAAGTATTCTGGAGAAAGTATCTTCTTTCAAGCAGCAGGCGGCCGACTCTGACCGACTGTGCTTTTGCCGCATACCACATACTTGTTCTCATACTATTTCTGCGGTTGCCCTGGGTGATTATCTCTTTTCTGGTTCTGACCATGACCGCCTGGTTATGGAGGAGGTTCGCTATAAGATACCGGGGACTGGCGATACCTATCGTTTCACACGCGGCTGCCGGCATCAGTACACTTGCCGCTATCTTCTTCCTGGTTCAATCGTGAGGAGCGGGATTCGATCCCTGTCGGACCGGGTGAAGTTATCAAGGGAATGTATCGATATTGAAATTAATAGAAAGGTTGCTTTAAAAACACCTTCTGAAAGGTTCCCTGAAATGAATAGACGCACTGTTCTAATCGCTGCAATGCTGACTGTATTCATGCTGGTTTGCTGTGACGATACTCCAACCTCTCCTGATGAGGGATACGAGATTATTACCCCGGTATCTCCACAACCAAGAGGTGACAGGCTATTCGGAATAACCATATCGGAAAGCGTTAATGGATTCGAGAGTTCATTCGCTGTTGCCCAGGAGGCTGGGGTACAGATTGTTGAGCTCAACATCCCATGGAACTGTATCGAAGTATCGGAGGGTGTCTATCAGGATCCCTGGGGAGGTGTATTCGGAGCAACCTCATTCTACGGCGACAACGGCATAAGCCTGATGCTCGGTCTTGCCGTGATAAACACCGTTACATCAACCTGTCCCGATTACCTGGAAGGCTGTAACTGGAACTCCTCCGAGATGATCGAAGCTTTCAACGACCTGGTTGACTGGGTTGTTGAGAATATCCCCTCTAATGTGGATCTTATATGCATCAGTGTGGGAAATGAAGTGGATCTGTACCTCGATGATTCAGACTGGTCCGCGTACATCTCATTCTTCCAGGCCGCGTCCGGTCATTTATTCGCCAATTACCCGGATGTCGCGGTTGGAGTGAAGGTGACGGTCATGAATGGAGTCTTCGGCGACGATTATGCAAGAGTTCAGGAACTCAACCAGTACAGCGATGTTGTAATGCTTAATTACTATCCGCAGATTTCCGAATTTGTCGTGCTTGATCCTGATATCGTGAAATCGCACTTCGAGCAGATTGGGGTTCTCTTCTCCGGAAGGGAGATCTGGTTCAGTGAGGTTGGATACCAATCCGGATCGGAGTACTGCGGGAGCAGCCAGACGAAGCAGGCGGAATTCTACCACCATCTGTTTACTGCATGGGACGCAAACAGGACTTCGATTGGTCTCATCCTAATAAACTGGCTCCATGATGTCTCTCCGGAGGTGCTTGATGAATTCGAGGAATACTACGGATCATCAGACCCGGCCTTTCTCG
>DAOWNO010000084.1 GCA_030642525.1 Candidatus Aegiribacteria sp. | reverse complement strand
GCAGCCTGGTCAAATGAAAGGTCATCTCCTCTTGTGGAGTATTTGGAGAAGTTATAGCCAGGAAGAAGCTGCACCGCTCCAATTGCCACAGCAAGAAGCACAATGACCGAAAAGCCGATTAGAGCTTTCAATGTATTTTTTTTCCATGATCCACTCGAAGAAACAGTTCTGAAACCAAGCCAGATCAGGGTTGCACCGGACGAGTAAAGGATCATCTGAGGATGGCTGGCAAGAGCTTGCATTCCAAGAGCTATTCCGCCCAGAGCAATGAATGTTACTCTTTTTGTCTGTATCCATCTTTCGCATGAATATAGAAGGAGAGGAAGAAAGCTCCAGCAGATGATTTTGCTACCATGTCCGGCGTAAAATAGAGTATTTGACCATGTGGTTGTAGCAAAGGCAAGAGCACCAACTACTCTACCCCATTTACTCACACCTATAGAGCCAAGGAAGAGCCAGGCGAATATTCCTCCGAGAAGCATATGCATAGGGAAGAGAAAACGGATAGTTTCCTCAACCCCCGATGCCAGTAAGAGCAAACCTCGCACAGGGTAGAATACCGGCGCGGAAAAGGAAGAGTAGAAAGGAATACCGCAGAAGACGTATGGATTCCAGTGTGGAATGTGCCCCTCCTGCAGAGATTCAGCTGTATATGTAAAGAACGGATACCCCTGACTGACAGTATCACTGAGATCTCCCCCCGGAAGATTTCCGGATAGGAATATGGTTGAGTAGGTTATGATTACAGCAGGAACAAGAAACAGTAAAAATCCTGTTTTCTTCGGGAGCTTCATCAAGTCTTGTTTTCCCTTCTGAATACCCTTGCTTTTCCTGTTGAAAGAAGGGCAAAGAATACTTCTGCAAATGATAGAATTATTCGCTGTCCTGCAATGACTGCAAGCACGGGTCCGGTTGCTCCGGAAGGAGCTACAAGGGCTACTGCAGTCGCTTCTCTAATTCCGATTCCTCCCGGAACAATGAATACAATATAACCGGCCAGCCATGAGAGTGGAGCAGCCGCGCAGCATATCCAGAAATCAATAGACTGAAAACCAAAACCTTTGAGCCATAAATAAAGAGTTAACCCTCGAAGCCACCAGAGTCCTGAATATAGCAGAATCAGTTTAAGAGAACCTGTGACCCCTGGCAGAGTAAGTGTTTCAGGGATTGATCCGTACTTCAGTCGATAGAGCCATCTTTGCATGGGAGTGAGGAGTGGAATAACCAGAATGCACCCTCCTGCGGCTAAAATCACTGTTCTCAAACCGGAATCAGTAAATGAGACATCCTCAGTGAGAATGATTGGAATTATTGCGGCCAATCCTGCTGCGGCAGCAGTGAAAAGTACTTCAAGAAATGGTACGCTTATAGCTCTGAATGTAGAAAGACCATATGATTTCAGGAAACCGGCTCTTCCCGCGAACAGCCAGATTTTTCCCGGCACATATCTGCCAAGCTGGCTGATGAACCATGCCGAAATCAGATCTTTCGCATTTACTTTGCTCCCTGCATGATGTGAGAGCCATACCCATCCAATTGGACTCAATAAATACGAGATCCAGAGAATAAGAGCAGAAGTAGCAAGGAGAAACCAGTCAGGTTGCCATTCGAAGTTCTCTATCTGCTGCAGCCATTTGCTTCCATTTACTATTAAAAGCCATATAACAGCGCTCAGCAGCAGAATAAGTCCTATTCTGATTCCAGATTTCATCCAGGGACTGTTTCTGTCCGGATGAATCATGATGATAGAAGTTTCATGTCTTGATACCACGATACAGTTCTGGCGATGCCGTCTGAAATGCGCCATGAAGGATTAAAACCGACTGACGCTGCTTTATCGATTGAAACATAATGATCTTCGCCGAATAGTCTGAATCTGCTTCTGGATAATGCTTTCGGACGAAGAGGACCAAGAAGAAGACCAATCCTGAAAGCCAGACGCGGAATTGGGATACAGCGCAGATCTTTACCCAGGGCTTCGGATATTTTTCTGCTGAATTCTCGGAATGTTACAATTTCAGGACCGCCGATATTATACAAACCTCCATTCAGTCTTCCACCTGGAAGAGATGATTCAACAGCACGACATACATCATCCGAGAATGTGGGACGTAATCTGGCTCCGTTTCTTCCAATCAGGGGTATACAGCCTTTATCCACCTGCCGGAAAAGCTCAAGTTTGTGCAAGTCACCGGGACCGTAAACGAAATCAGGTCTGAGAATAGTCAATTTTTCGGGAGGAAGTTGTGGATGTTTACGCAGAATGATTTCACCATCCATTTTTGTCTTTTCGTAATCTCCCCAGGGTTTTAAAGGTGAATTCTCTGAAACGTTTGCATATAGGCCGGTCACTCCTGGGGTACTAAGATGGATGAGGTGTATTCTGTGCTTAGCGCAGAAATCAGCAAGAATTGAGGGGAGTATAGAATTGGATTGCTTTAACGCTACGAGATCAACGCCGGATATACCAAGTTTTCCGGCCGCGTTAACAATCACTTCGACGTCTGCTGGAAGGGAGTTGAAAGTAATATCATTGTTGATTGATCTGACATGATCAAATACATCATATCCCGCTTTTTTTAGATAGTCGGAGATAGCAGAACCTATGAATCCACCCACACCTGTAACAAATATTTTCATGAAAGATGCTCCATGAGTCTATCTGCATATGATTCCCAGCTGAACGACAAAGCCTTTTTTCTTATTCTTTCAGGAAGATCCGGATCGGATATCAATTTAAAACCGGCAAGTATTGATTCCGCGATGCTCGTTGGAGACTTTGGTTCAGCAAGAAAACCTGTTGTTCCAACATCAACCAGTTCAGAAAGCCCTCCTGTGTCAGTAAGGATAAGAATTTTCCCGAATGACAGAGCTATCTGCGCAACAGCGCTCTGAGTTGCATGCCTGTAGGGAAGTGTCACAACATCGGAAGCCAGGAAGTATTTTGCGACTTGGTTATCTGGAACAAACTCATCTATCCATCGTACCCTGCCGGAAAGTTCCTCTGAATTGATCATTTCCAGAATTTCAGATTTGTCTGAATAGCATTCCCCAACAATTAGAAGAGAAATCCTTCTGGGAAGAAATTTCATGGCTTCAATCAGATCAACGAGCCCTTTGTACGGTCTTATAAGACCGAAGAATAGGACAATCTGTGCATTTGTACTGTATCCAAGTTCCTGCCTGGCACTGTCCTTGTCCAAATCAGTATTCAGGTACTGATTGTATAAGGGAAGATATAGCTTGAGTGTATCTGATCTTTCACTAATTGATTCAATTTCCCTCAGGTCAGAAGCGCTGTGGGCTACCAGCAGATTCATCCGAGTGATGAATCTGGAGGTAAGTATTCGACTCAGGGGAAAGCCTTCGTGAGGGAGAACGTTATGGCAGATCGCGGCAGTCCTGATATCTCCGGGTATTGAATTGAGTAGTACCGGAGCGAAGAAGGGATGCCACCACTGAGTAATTATCCAGTCAAATGAGTGCTTTCGAAAGAATCTGCGCGTTGAAATCCAGCGCACGGGGTTACAGGAATCAAGAAGTTTTACTGCTTCTTCCGAAGATTGACCTTCGAGCGGTTCCATCTGTGAGGTGCCGGGGAAAAGAAAGGATGGATAAAGCCTGCGGAACGAAACGGGGACGAAAGTATGTTCTGGATATCGTTCGGTAAGCGTATCGTGAAGCCTTGCTGTGAACTGGGCTATACCTCCTCTGTATGGAGGGAATGGACCGACAACGGCTATTTTCATTCTTGCGCGGAACGAGAAACAATCTTCTCAGAAATAGTGAAAGATGTACGTCCTGAAAGTTTCAAAACCATTTCTCCAAGAAGTCCAAGAGATATGAACTGAAATCCAACGACAAGAAGCAGCACTCCAAGTAGAAGAAGTGGTCTGTTTCCGATGGATTCGCCAGAGAACCACAGGACTGTCATATAAGCGGAGATCCCGAATCCGATAAGTGAAAGGAAGGTTCCTATTCCACCGAAAAAATGAAGAGGGCGGTATGAGTACCTGTGCAGGAACAGAACCGTCAGAAGATCTGAGTAGCCTCTGAAGAAACGAGCCATTCCATATTTCGTCTTTCCGTATTTCCTGGGTCGGTGATGCACAACTTTCTCTCCCACTGAAAAACCCTGTTGAGCAGCAAGTACAGGAGTATACCGATGCATTTCTCCATACAGTTCCAGACTTTTCACTACATTCCTGGTATACACTTTCAGACCGCAGTTGAAGTCATGCAGTTTAACCCCTGTGGTAAGTCTTACGGTGAGATTAAAAAGCTTTGAGGGGAGGGTTTTGCCTGTTGGGTCCTTGCGGTCTTTTTTCCATCCGCTGACCAGATCGAAGCCGTCCTTCTCCATGAGTTGAATCATTTCAGTGATTTCAGATGGATCATCCTGCAGATCTGCATCGAGTGTTGCCACATACTTTCCCCTGGATTCCTGAAACCCTGCTGCCAGAGCAGCAGCTTTTCCATGATTGCTGCTGAACTTCAGACCTTTAACTGGGTATTCCCGGGAGAGCTGTTTGATATTCTCCCAGGTAAGGTCAGTGCTTCCATCATCCACAATGATGATTTCATGAGGAATATCGGCAAAATGAGCTGCTATTTCTCCAACAAGCTCTATGATGCTTTCTTCTTCGTTGAATGCCGGTATTACGATAGAAACTTCAGGTTTTATCACATCTTTCCTGCTATCCATCGTCTGATACTCCTTCTACATGCTGGGAATTCTCTGCGGATACTTCATCGGAATATGATAAAAGCTCCGGTTCCAGGCTATTGTTTCTGATTATGCAGTAGGTGCACCTCGTGAGCCAGTCTCCGAGAGAAACATAGATGCCGTTCTTCATGTGGAGAATACTGTCCAGATGTGTGTGACCGGTTATTACGATATCAATATCCTCCTCGAATCTGTCCTGCACCCACTTCTCGATTCCAGGAGGTATTGAATCCAGATCCCGGCGAAGAATCCTCTTGCTGGTATCCGAGAAAATGCGGGCAAGATATATTGCGATATCCGGGTGGATAAGACTGAAGAGAAATTTGCTCAGACCGGATCGAAGCACCGGTTTCATTATCCTGTATCCGATATCCCCAGGACCGAGACCATCTCCATGAGCAAGCAGTACATTCATGCCGTTGATATTTCTAACCAGATAATCTCCGTAATGGATTATAGCACCGGTTGCCCGTGAGAAATGTTCAGCCACCCAGAAATCATGGTTGCCAGGCATGAAGTTGACATCCCATCCTGAATCGGAAAGCCTTTTGATAGCTGATAATGTTCTGTCATATCCTGAGGGGATAACACTGCGGTATTCGAACCAGAAATCGAAAAGATCTCCCAGTATCCAGAGCTGTCCAGGATCATGATCCAGCAGAAGAGAACCCAGGAAATTGATGAATCTATCCCGGCCAGGGTGTTCTTCCGGTTCAGGGAACATATGCACATCACTTAGAAAGAAATATTTCATTAAATCCCGGTCTGATGTTGTTCAAGAAGGCGTAATGGAGCTCCAAATCCTTCGGCGGTAAAGAGATCACCTTCGGGAGTATAAAGAACAGCCATTGGAAGAACAGTCCCTTCGAAGACTTCCATGAGAGTGGAATCCGCCAGGCAAACAGGAAGAGAAATTTCCAGGCTGTTTACAATCCTCTGGGCATGATTCCTGGATTCCTGGTCAGGCTGTACAGGCAGTACAAGAATTGTTGAATCGACTGATGCCAGGAAAAGCAGGTCTTCTTCCATTGCCTCATACTTTTCCAGCGGCAACCAGTAATAGAGCATGACAGAAGTACTTCTCGGAACTGATACAGTATCTCCAGCAGGTTCTATCACGTAACCGGGCAAAACTACCGTAACTGGCACGGATGGTTCAATATACTCTGCGTGAGAAGTGTTGCTTTCCTCAGAATCACACCCGCTGAATGTAATAGTCACGATAAACGCAATAGTAAGTAAAACAGAAATCTTCATGTCCTCGTCTTTCCACTGACAGGCTTGATTATATTCGAGTATACCCATACATAGTTGTCTGGATCAATCATTACCAATAACTGAAAAAAGTCTTGCTGGCCAGGATTCATTTGAACCGGCATGTATGAGTACATAAACTTTCCCGTCAATAGCAGTTTTGAAAGAACAAGTAGAAGTATCCTGAGGTCTGACAGAGGGAATACTTAGCCGGGAAGTTATCATAACCATGACATCACCTGAAAATGCATCTCTTACTGTTGTCAGATGATAAGGGTAGTATACATGTGAACCGAAAGCAACAGTTCCCGGTGCCGGCAGCTGTAAATTGAAGAAAGTTCTATCCCCCATCCAGAGCGTGTCTCTCTCTGAAATATCTGCAGCCAGAATTGCGATTTCATCAAGTCTGACAATTGTTGCAGCAGGTTTCCTGAACAGGACAGGTATTGCGCAGAGAAGAACGAATGCAGTGAATATGGCAGGAATCTTTGATGTCCTCATAAACTGCGTAACCTTTTAATGATCAAATATCCAGGAGAATTCGCGAAACAGCTGTTTGAAGCTCGGGAGGAGTTTCATACTGCATAAAGTTTCTTACTGTAGTCTGAAGAAGTCGAGTCTGGTTGAACAGCGCACGGCAGGAACCACATTCTTCCAGATGATTCATTAGTGGTTTGTAGTGTTCCGGAGCTAATTCACCGGAAATGTAGTCATGCATATGAGAGTGAGCATCCTCACAAGTCATATTATCTTCCTTCCTTCGCAATATTCTTCCACTCCGCGAGCAGATGGCGTAGAATGCTTCTACCCCTGTGTATTCTGGATCTTACAGTGCCAATTGGAATATCAAGAATTGAAGCAATCTCCGAGTATGAAAACCCCTGAACATCGCACAGTACAATCGTATCCCTGAACTCCTTTGGCAAATTGTCTATTGCTTCTCTGATATTCTCTTTCAGAAGATTGTCAAGCATTTGTATACTCGGATCCGGTCCGAGCTTTCTTAGCTCAGAAATATCTTTTCGAGATAGTTCTTCAATCCATTCACCGACTAATCCAACAGGCTTTCTGTTTTTTGATCTCACCTTGTTTAGAAAAGTGTTTCTCATGATAGTGAACAACCATGCACCCGCATTTGTTCCAATGGTGTATTGGTTTTCATATCTCAGTGCACTGACATATGTATCCTGTACGAGGTCTGAGGCATCGTCACTGTTCCTGCATAGATGCATCGCGTACCCGTAGAGTCTGTCAAGATGACTGAGTATTTCCTGTTCAAATATCTGTTTTTGATCACTTTTCATATTACTCCAGAATTGTCCTGCAATCCGCTTGCTCTATACTAGCGAAGGAACCAGAGAAATGGCAAGAGGTTATGTGCATACACAACCTGTTGTGGTGCCCCCTTGCCAAAAGCACAAAATATTGATAGTCTACATTTGACGTCAAAACAATCCATTGATAGGGAATTATTGCGTCCTTGTTTTATTGAGGACTTTGATGCGGTCTATAGATGATGATTATCACATGATAATTTGTAATATCTATAGTTAAGAGCCCCGCAAGGGGGCAGGAGGGTGTCGTTGGACGAGTTACGTCTTCAGCAGGATCTTTTTTCAGGAACAGGAACTGATACAGAAGAAACATCTGCTGAACAGAAAACCGCATCTTATGCTCGTGATTTGATTCAACCTGAATTTACCGATAATGCAATCATAGTCCTTAAAAAGCGTTACCTTAACAGATCAGCAGCTGGAGAAATTCTGGAAAAACCAGAAGAGCTGCTGTGGAGAGTTGCCTCCACTGTTGCCTCAGCTGAAGAGAAGTTCGATGATGATGTCGAACAGAG
>DAOWNO010000130.1 GCA_030642525.1 Candidatus Aegiribacteria sp. | reverse complement strand
TAATTGCTTCAGAAACACTCCCGGCGAATTCGCTGCTGTCGGTGAAATTCTGAACTAAGGTAACTTCTGGTTCACCCTCACCTGAGGGGAATGAAATGCGCAGGATCAGCATTCCGTCCACTTCATTACAATAATGAGAGTAAACTTCTGCAGCACTATCCATTATCTGAGTTACAAGCTCACTCAGTTCATCTTCATCCAGAACTTGAGAAGACAATGTTGTAGAGAGTACTGATACCGATGCCCCGGACTCGAGCGTTATTGTAAATTCCCTTTCTCCCGAAACGAAGGTTTCAGGTTCTCTGGCTTCTCTGGCGGACGCGGCTTGAGCAGAAGTGTCAGCCCTGGGAGAAGTAACAAACGAACTGGTAGAACTTGTACGTACCATACCGCGAGCATCTGTAACGGTGATAGTGGTGCTTCCCACAGTTGAAGGAGCAAGGCCGCCTGAACTGCTTCCGAACGTTCCATAGTAACTCATTCCTTCAGGCATATTTACAGGTATTTCAATATTTATGCTGTTGCCGTACTCGTCTGTTCGAACCTCTTCACTGACGGCAACAAAAGATGTGTAATCGCTGAGAATCTGGTATGCCAGCGCAGTTTCAGTGATCTGCTCTACAAAATCCAGCTCTGATTCACTATCTGTGGCATCTAATAAGTATCTCTCAAGCTGATGGATCTTCTGGCGAGCCCAAATCGTGGCTATAGCCTGATTTTCATCTTCGTTGAATGGGAAATCAATCCTTATACTTTCGTTCCATGTGTCTTCACCGATATCCCCGGATATTCCGATCGTAGCTGATCCTCCTCCTGCATATCTGCCGACAATGAATAGAGGTTCATCGGCAAAGAGTAAAGGCATTTCCTCCGGGAAAATATCGCTTACGGACAGTCTTCCCCAGTCAAATGTGACATTTCTTATATATGATCCATTCACCTGTGAGTGTATTCGGGAGGCTGCTGTACCGGGATCTTCCTGAAGGGCGACATAGAATGAATTACCATTTCCCTCTTCTGCAAGACCATCAAGCAGATATCTATTGGGGCTTGAACCTATGCCAACGCTCCACAGAATGGTGCGACCACCTTTAATACTTCTTACCTCTTCAAGAACTGCAGCTTCATTTCCTATCTCACCGTCCGTAAGAAAGATTACGAATCTGTCCCGCTCCGGGTCCTCCGGATAACCAAGCGCAACCCTGATACCACTCAGCATTTCCGTGCCGCCGGCACCGTGCATTAACTCAACGTATGCAAGCCCCAGATTAACATTTCTTCGTGTTGCCTCAATTGGCGTTTCCGAAAAGGAAGATGCCTGGTTACTGAACTTGATTATCTGAAAAGTATCATCCGTACTCATGTTTCTGATGAAATTCCTCATCGATTCTTTTGCAACGGCAATAGGCTGGCCGGACATTGAGCCTGAACAATCAACTACGAACACGTACTCTTTCGGAGCAGTATTCTCATTGGAGAGGTTCACCTCAGGTTTAAGAACCAGCATGAAATGCCCGCCGGTTTCTCCATTCGTCGCCAGTAGTCCAATTTCCCTGTCGGGGGTATTTACATTATATCTCAAAACGAAATCTCTGTTTGGAATAGCATCCTCTTCAGCAAGTGAAACACTCACGGTATTCCCGTTTTCTTCAGTAACGATCTCGTGGTTAACTGAATTCAAGTCCTGAATTGGAATACCGGCATTGATACTAACCTCCAGGTCAATATCGTATCCACTCCGCATTCCTTCCGGATATACTGAAGGGTTTATTCTGTCAGCGTCGGGAACCTGATCGGTCGGGTCAGACCATCCTCTCTCTCCCTCATCTATGGGATTTCCTGGAATGTATTTAGGACCCACAACCATAGGAAATACCAGTTCATATTCATCCTCAAATTTAGCTAGAGGAGCCACATAGCATATCTCAACAGTAATACTGTCTCCGGGAAGGATGTTTCCAAGCTTCTGCGTGAAAACATTGGGTCTTTCCTGGACAAGCAAACCGGCTGTTCTACCTTCTTCAACAGCTTCGTCGTACATATCTGAAGCAACTTCAGATTCGTATACATGCCCCTCGATTAGTATATCACCTATATAAACTCTCATTCTGTCAACAGCGCCATTATTGGGCAATGGAAACACATAGGTCGCCTCAATTGGTACATCAAATGGATTGCCGTAGATCTGCCTGACAACTGCCTGCTGAATATTACCGGAAATCGAAATGGAAACGCTTGTGTGTTCAAGTGGTAAGTCCGTCACCGTAAGATCTTCTCTGTGAACAAGGAATCTTCCGTTTTGGGCTCCATCAACTGTATCATTGTAACCTGTTGAATATCTTGATACACCAAAATCAAAAGTAGTTGTCTGATTCTCATAAACACGAATGCCTTCAGCTGTCTTGCGACTCATACCAACCATAGATGCGCTCAGTGAATAAAGACCGGGTTCAATATCCTTAATATAGTATTCCCCATTTGCATCAGTCATGGCACCTATGGAAGTTCCTACAACCATTACTGTTGCCCCGATAAGCGGATTACCACTGGAATCACAAACATACCCTCTGATTGAGCCACCAAGAGATACGGAAACGATGAAAAACAAAAAAAGTAACAGCGGATAGCATCTTTTCATATCAGAACCACCTTCAGATAGTATGAATAATGATTGTAATCCTTCCTTTGCAGTATACTCACATGGTTTTATCAGGTAAATAGTGTTACTGAATGAGAGTACCCTATACAACCAGCAATTCTAATGCGGGAGAAAATTCATTTAAAGGCGCGCGTTGATTCAATCTGATAGAGAGTAACGATCCTTGCTGTGTAAGAGGCGAAATGTAAAGAATGGTGACCCCAACGGGGATCCCTTCGACTCGTCATACGACTCGCTCAGGGTAAACTCACCCTACGGGTTCTCACCCCTGAATGGCACTTAAAACAGAAACAGCCCCGAAGGGCTGTATCAGTTTTAATGGCGACCCCAACGGGAATCGAACCCGTGTTGCCGGCGTGAAAGGCCAGTGTCCTAACCGCTAGACGATGGGGTCGCCGAAAGCTACCAACAATGGTAATAGAACTCTATTTCGTCAATACCCTATAGTGAGATTCTGGTGAGCCGCGGGGGAATCGAACCCCCGACCCTCTGATTAAAAGTCAGATGCTCTACCAACTGAGCTAGCGGCTCACTAGTAAGGGTTTACAGGCAGCCGGTAAAATGCAAAAAACAACGGGAAAATGCAAGAGCCAGAATATTACTGGTTATTGCACTCAAAAGTTCATATACATCATCATAAGTTGAATTTCTGTGTGACCTGAACAGATTGGACGGAAAAATTGAAGGATACCCATAAAAAACCACATCTATTTGTAATCGATACAAATGTGCTTCTATACGATCATAACTGCATTGACAATTTTCAGGAGCATGATGTTGTTATTCCAATAACTGTCCTTGAGGAACTTGATGATTTCAAGAAGGGAAATGATCTGATCAACTTTCAGGCCAGGGAATTCATACGCAAACTCGATAAGCTTTCCGGGGAAAGTCTCTTCAGTGAAGGTTTGCCCCTGGGTCCCGGAAGAGGAAAACTCTTTGTTAAAATTGCCGGACCTTTCGAAGGAACTTCTGTGGAAAACGCTTTCTCTTCCATGAAAAAACCGGACCACAGGATTCTTGCACTTGCTGACCGGCTCAGGTGTGCCAACCCTGACAGGTCAGTTATCCTGATAAGCAAGGACATCAACCTGAGAATGAAGGCAAAATCACTTGGGATTCAGGCTGAGGATTACGAAACCGGAAAAGTAGAGAATATTGATGAACTGTACACCGGAACCGGTTTACTCGAAAATATCGATAAGGACATTATTTCCAGATTCTATCAGCAGCCCTTCTCGGTTCCAAGGGAAGAGATAGGCATTGAACAACAGCCCGTCCCTAATCAGTTTTTCATACTCAGGAACGGCAGCAACAGCTCCCTTACCTGGTACAATCCCGAGAGTGATGAATTTGAAAGAATAATCAAGACAAGGGCTTACGGAATACAGCCTCGTAATGCAGAACAGACCTTTGCACTGCATACATTACTGAACCCTGCCGTCAGACTGGTAACCCTGACAGGGAAAGCAGGTACCGGGAAGACCCTTCTTGCACTTTCAGCAGCTCTCGATCAGCGGCATAACTACAGGCAGATATATCTGGCTCGTCCTGTTGTACCGCTCGGAAACAGGGATCTGGGATTCCTCCCCGGGGATGTTCAGAGCAAACTTGATCCATATATGCAGCCCCTTTGGGATAATCTAGCTGTTATTAAGAATCGTTTCTCATCCGATAGCAAGGAATACAATAACCTTCAGGAGATGATTGAGCAGGAGAAATTGTGCATTACTCCCCTTGCATATATCAGAGGCAGGAGCCTGGACAGTATATACTTTATTGTTGATGAGGCTCAGAATCTGACACCTCATGAAGTTAAAACAATAATCACCAGGGCAGGCGAGGGGACGAAAATCGTTTTCACCGGTGATATCTACCAGATCGATACTCCTTACCTGGACAGTCAGTCCAACGGGCTCACATATCTTGTTGACCGATTGAAGGATGAGAAGATATCCGCCCATATCAATCTGGTCAAAGGTGAGAGGAGTGAACTTGCTGAACTTGCAAGTAATCTTCTTTGATAAAGTAACGGGAGGCTGAAATGGCGGTACGGTTTATCGAAGCCTTTATGCCGGCCGACCGCCTTGAGCTGGCAAGATCATCCGTAAGCAGCCTGGATACTCTTTCAATATGGTGGGAAAAACTATCGGATGAACAGGCACAGCTTCACATTCTTGTGGAAGCGGATAGAAGCGAGGAGGTAACAGACAGGCTCAGAACAGCCCTTGCCGATTCAGGTGAAGAGCTCAGAATTGTTTCCCTGCCAGTTGAAGCATCCATACCGGCTCCCGGAGAAACCCCAGAGCAGGACAGGAAACCCGGAAGTATTCTGCACAGAAAAATGCACAGAGTCAGCCGGGAAGAACTGTACGCCGATGTGCAGGAAATGATGCGCACTTCCTGGCCCAATATCGTTATGACTGTGCTTTCAGCCGTTGTATGCGCAGTTGGTCTTGCCCGAAGCAATGTTGCTGTGATAATCGGTGCTATGGTTATTGCTCCCCTTCTTGGGCCGAACGTTGGGCTTGCCCTTGGTGTGACCCTTGGAGATTTCAGTTTGATCCTGAGAGCCCTCAGAGAAAATATTCTCAGGATAGGAGCAGCCCTGGTGTTTGCTGTTGCCGTGGGGATTATCTTCAATATTGATCCGCAGGTGTCAGAGATAGTATCAAGAACTTCCATAAGTTATACCGATATTGTTATTGCGCTTGCAGCCGGAGCTGCCGGAGCCCTGGCATTAAGCACTGGCGCTCCGGCTACACTAATAGGTGTAATGGTAGCTGCAGCCCTTATGCCCCCTCTCGTTGTCACAGGTATGCTCAGCGCACTTGGAGATTACAGGGGAGCCCTGGGAGCCCTTCAGCTTCTGGCAGTGAATCTCATTTCAATCAACCTGGCGGGAATACTTACATTTCTTGCTGTGGGGATACGGCCCGGTTCCAGGGATGATGTAACCAGAGCCCGGGTACTGGTTACTCTGGCAGTGGTGGTATGGATCACCCTTCTTGCTGCGCTTACCGTTGTTATCGTATCGAACGCATAGCAAAAGGGGTATGCACGGGCATACCCCTTTCTGAACGTGTAATTCTATCAGCTAGAAGACTGTCTTGAGATTACCCCATGTGGAATTCTCAAGTGCTTCGGGTACATATTCATCATCGATCCTGTAATTAAAAGCATTTGGATCACGATCAGCGGTCCAGAGGATTGCAGGGTCTGCCTCATTCGACATTGCACAATCCATTTCACATCCGGGTACAAAGCTGTCAAGTTCATTTGATGGATCATCGCCGTCCAGAACGCGAACTATTGATGCTAGCGCATCGTGGGTGTAGAAGACGTTCCAGGTTTCATCGTACCATATTCCTCCGAAATCCAGTCCGCTCCAGTAATCCTCCACAACAGAAGTTCCGCCCGGACTGAGAGTGAAGGAGCGCATCTCAGCGACTGTATGGAAATTGCAGTAGAAGTAAGGATCCTTGTAAGTAATTCCGAGAAGACCATCAAGTGTAGCTAAATCCCAGAAGTCAACTAATACCGGATTATCAGGATCGGCAACATTAAAGCAGTAGATTATATCGTTGTACATCGCTCCGCCGTCGCCGTTAAAATCGGCAAGGTAAAGGTAGTTAGTGGCTTCATCAAAATAGCATCCGTTGGATGCCAGATCAGTGGCTGACATCAGTACGTTGATATCGAAGCGCTCCGTATAG
>DAOWNO010000120.1 GCA_030642525.1 Candidatus Aegiribacteria sp. | reverse complement strand
CAGGTGTTGTATCAATACCTTCTTTTTTCATGATTGCAGCAAGATCCTCGCGGAGTCTTTTGTCGCCTTCAGTAGGACCGTACTGCAATGCAGTGTGGGCTTCCTCTTTAATGACCTTGTCGATAGCGCTTATGACATGGTTTACAGGGAAAGTTACAGGGGCGGGAAGTCCTCCGGCAAATGAGATTATGCCTGGTTTGGCGGTCAATTTCAGAAGCTCTCTGATAACCGATCTCTTCATACCCAATGCCCGATCTGAGAAGTATTTCTCTTTCTCCATGCATTGACTCCTTTCTGGAACCTGAACGATTCACTTTGAATACAACATACTATATACAATGTATGGATATGACCAAATATTCCAATGTCAACAGGCAATTTTCACTGACGGGACGAAGCGATGACTCCTTATCATATTTAAGCTTACTTATAACTTACTGGAGGTTGATTCATGAAAAGACTCATTGCATTGATTATGGCTGTTTCATGTGCTTGCATGTTAATGATCTCATGCGGTTCTTCTGAAGAACCTCGTGAAGAGATTATCACTGACTCGGAAAATGCCATCCTGACTGATTCCCTGTTCGGGATAGAATCAGCTATTCATCAGCCTGACTTCATTTGCGCCAGGCATATCCTGATAAGCTGGGATAGTACAGGTGCGGGTGGAACTCTTCATACACGGGAAGAGGCACAGGCGTTAATAGAGCGGATTCAGGCTGACATACTGGCAGGAGATGTGACTTTTGAGGATATGGCATACCAGTATTCTGAATGTACCACTGCGCAGGACAGCGGAATGCTTCCCGAATTCGCCCGGGGGGCGATGATAGAGGAGTTTGAGAATGCTGCTTTTGTGCTTGAACCAGGAGAGATATCCGGAATTGTGGAGACACGATTCGGGCTGCACCTTATTAAACGAATCAGATAATCAGCCTTGGAGTATTTCCGCAGCGTAGTCGAACAGGGAGAGCACGGGCTCAGACTCGATTCGTATCTGGTCATACAGGATGACATTGAGCAGAGCAGAAGCTACATCAGTACTCTGATCTCCAACGGGCATCTGTCTGTCGATGATTCACTTGTCACAAAACCTGCATTTAATGTGAAAGCAGGGCAGGTGATCGTTCTTGAAGTACCTGATCCGGTGCCGATAGATCTGTCTCCGGAGTCGATTGATCTTGATATAGTCTTTGAAGACGAGCATCTTCTGGTTATCAATAAGCAGACAGGGCTTGTAATCCATCCATCAGGCACCTGCAGAAGCGGTACTCTTGTCAATGCGCTGCTTGCGCATTGCGATAACCTCTCCGGTATTTCCGGCGAGTTGCGTCCCGGGATCGTACACAGGCTGGATAAGGATACAACCGGTTTGATGATGGTTGCCAAGGATAACGTTACTCACAGAGGTCTGTCACTTCAGCTCTCATCTCGCACAGTCAAGCGGCGTTACATTGCTCTGGCCTGGCATATCCCGGAGCCTGATGAAGGAAGAATCGACGCGCCTGTCGGCCGCGATCTTAATAATCGACAGATGATGGGAGTTGTTCAGGCTGGAAAGAGAGCGGTTACCAATTACAGGGTTCTCCGAAAATTCAGATTCTCAAGCATGATCGAATGCAGGCTTGAAACCGGAAGAACTCATCAGATAAGAGTCCATATGTCTTCTGAAAAAGGGTGTCCGTTAATAGCGGATACGAAGTACGGTGGAAGCAATCCGAAAGGGATAGCCTCAACAGTTCGCAATAGAGAACTGGTGGATGATGTCCTCCGTCTTGCCGGACATCAGATGCTTCATGCTGAAACACTGGGTTTCATACATCCGATAACAGGTGCCGAAATGGAGTTCAATGAAGCTCCTCCTCTGGAATTCAGGCTAACGATGAGAAGACTTGAGAGAGATATGAATGACTGATTCAGCATATTCACTCCTGCTTTTTGCCGGTCTTATTGCAGGTCCTGCCTCAGCATTCATGGTGAATACGGAGATTCTTCCTGTCTATCTGATTTTCCCGGTTCTATGTCTTGCCGGAAGAACCGGTAAAAGCAGAATCAAATTACTTTTTCTCATAACTGCTCCGGTTTTATCGACAATATGGGGGTTGCTCTCCGATAACCCTTTGCTGGCAGAAAGGTCGCTCAGATGGACAGCCGCAGTTGCGACTGGTGTATTCATGTCGGGTTCACTGGGTTCTTCGAGAGCTTCCAGAATGCTTCATTCAGCATCCCATCGTTTGAAATCGGGCGGAATGCTGGAGACTCTTGCAATGGTGATTTCACTTGCGGGACCTTTCTCCAGTAAGGTCAAAGATGTTTTCAGCAGGAGCAGGAAGAATGGAATCAGTATCAGCGAGTCCTTCACGATTGCCCTGTCATCCGTATATGAAATTGAACCTGTTGAGAATGTCTCAGTTGAAGAACCGCATCCCGTTCCGGCTATTACGGCCTGCTGTGCATGGTTGCTGCTTCTTGCCGGCATCTCAGGGGTGCTGTAGGTATGGCTTTGTTCAGAATCATGCTGAAGATCGAGTATGACGGAACCGAGTTCCACGGATGGCAATTACAGCCTGGCGAGAGAACCGTACAGAGTGAGATTGAATCTGTTCTTGAAAGCCTTTGTGAAAGAAAGATCAGAATCACGGGATCAGGAAGAACGGATTCCGGAGTACATGCGCTCGGGCAGATTGCTCATGCGGATATCAGGGCAGGTGAGTTTGATAGAATAGAAAACGGATTACCCTCAATGCTTGCGGCAGATGTGGCGGTGACTTCTATTTCAAGAGTTGAAAGCTCATTCCACGCGCGGTTCGATGCTGTTTCGAGACTTTACAGATACCGAATCTCAAAAGAGAAACATCCATTGACATCAAGATACAGCTATATTCGTAAAGGATCCGATACACTTGATGTTGATGCTATGCATAAGGCAGCACTGCTTTCGATTGGAGAGAACGACTGGAAAGCCATGGCAAAGGAAGGCAGCTCTAATTCGAACTGGATAGTGAAAGTAATCGATGCGCAGGTCATCGAGGATCAGTCAGGGTGGACTTATCTTATTAAAGCCAACAGGTTTCTAAGAGGACTGGTAAGAATCTGGGTTGGAACTCTTGTACGGATTGGTTCCGGTTCAGACTCTCCTTTGCTTATTACCGAGCTTCTTGAAAGCGGAGATCGAAACAGAGCCGGGGAGTCTCTCCCTGCAAAGGGACTTACACTGCTGGAGGTGAAGTACAGTTGAGCGCTGAATTTAACAGAAAAAAACTCAGGATGAAATCCCTGAATGAAAGAGCGAGTAAAGTAAACACCGAATTCCTTATTGGAAAATTGACCGGCAGTCAGATGCGGGTGGGAGATTTTGTAAAAGCACTTCCCGACATTCTCGCTGTACGTAAAATGAAGACGCTCGCTTCTTCAGTATTGAAGGCAAGAGAGGCTGGAGCTGCAAGGATATTCATGTACGGAGGGCACGTTATTAAATGCGGTCTGGGTCCATTACTGGTTGAATGGCTTCAGGAGGGCCGAATCAACTGTCTTGCCACAAACGGAGCCGGTACTATTCATGATATTGAGATGGCTCTCTTCGGAGAAACCTCTGAAGATGTTGAAGCGGGGATATCCGATGGCAGTTTCGGTATGTGGAAGGAAACTGGAGAGATATATGCAACCGCGCTTGAGCTTGCTGATAAACAATCAATCGGGCTGGGAGAAGCGCTTGGAAGGGAAATCCTCAGACTTGGCGGCAATATTGAAGTGAGCCCTCTGGCTGCTGCATGCAGAGCCGGAATTCCGGTTACGGTACATCCTGCTCTTGGAGGAGACATCGTGCATCCTCATCCAATAGTCAGCTGGGAGAAACTTGGTGCTGCGGCAGAAAGAGATTTTGATCTTTTCGGAGAGAGAATTACATCTCTTTCTGATGGTGTAGTTATCAATGTGGGTTCTGCAGTGGTAATGCCTGAAGTATTTCTGAAGCTTCTTACATCAGCGATCAATCTTGGGTACAGCATCAGTAATTTCACTGCCGCCAGCTTTGATATGATCAGCCAGTACAGACCCGTGGACAATGTTGTGTTCAGGCCGGTCAGAACTCTCGGAGGAATACCGATTGTATTGATCGGACATCATGAGCTGATGCTTCCGATGCTGGACATCTTCATCGATACAGAGGAGGCTGAAGATGATAAGAACAGCTGAAGTATTCATTCTTCTGATCCTGCTGACCATGCTTGGATGTGGTAAAGCAACGATTTCCACTGAAACAGATCAGGTTGAAATTACTGAGGATATTAATCCATACGCTGATCCTCCCGGATATACAGGAGATCCTTTCAAGGATTTCCCGGTTGTCACTGGTTTGTCTGTTCCCGGGGAAACACACGATGAGCGAGAATTTGAAATCCTTTCCGGTACACATTTTACAGTTCAGATAACTGCCGCCACATCTCAGGAAACAGCTGAGCGTCTTGCTGAATCGGTTTCTGCGGATATAATGCTCCCTGTATTCCTTGATCATATCGGAGTGTACTGGGAAAGCAGGGTTGGCGCTTTCCCGGCCAGAGGGGATGGCGTTGATTATTCGCATGTTCTGGTTGGTCTGGGTTTCCCGGGTGCCTGGGTCCCGACAAGAGAGGCCTGGCCTTGACAAAAAGAGGAATCAGGGTGATATATCCATCCGTTCTGTGAAAGAAAAATAGAGTTTTTAGTGTAAACAAAGCATTGCGCGGGCTATCGACTGGTTCGATCCCCGCTCGTGCGAGAACTAAACATAACCGAGCGGGAATAGCTCAGTTGGTAGAGCCCTACCTTGCCAAGGTAGCTGTCGCGGGTTCAAGTCCCGTTTCCCGCTCCATGTAAAGAAGGCAAACAGTATAATACATTGTTTGCCTTCTGCTAGTTCAATGCGGGGACTTCGGCTCGTTTGTTCACATGATTCTCGTAGCCCGCTCCAAGTTTTTGGTTAACCTCACGCGGGGACTTCGGCGGGTTTATTCTCATGCATCTCGTAGCCCGCTCCCCTCGCTTCTTTAAATAGTGCCTGTCACTATTCAATTTTGTCAGATCTATACATAGGCCTACTCATCATATTAGATTGCTGATGCTGACGTTAGATATCTATTAAAGATTTGAGGTTATTCTATGCATGATTATGAAGTTATATTTCATCAGATAGGTGTTATTCATTCTCCCCATAAAGTATTGTCCAAGACGCCAATACAACCTGTCTTCTGCAATGATATCAGGGGAACAGTCGTACTGGATGCTGAATATGCTGACGGATTGAAGGATCTGCTGGGATATTCTCATATCTATCTGTTCTATTACTTCCATCAATCTCATAAAACTTGTTTATGCCTGAAGCCATATCTTTCAGACCAGGAATATGGTATTTTCGCTACACGTGCTCCACATCGCCCTAATAAATTAGGGATGAGTGTTGTCCGGCTGGATGGAATTGAGGACAATGTTCTTTATGTCCGGGATATTGATATACTGGATTCTACTCCTTTGCTTGACATAAAGCCTTATGTACAAAGGTTTGATACAAGAGAAAACACCAGATCAGGGTGGCAGGACACTGTTTCAGACGAAATTGCCTCTGTGCGTGGTTTGAGGGATTCAGAGGAATGAAAGAGGACCCTGCAACTGATTCCGCGTGCGAAATCAGCTGAGGGTTCAAAGTAAGAAAACAGAGTGAAAGGAGTCACATATGGAAAATATTCTCGCGAAACTTCAGGAATTCGGGACAACCTACGGTCTGAAAATTGTTGCAGCAGTGCTTATAGTTGTTGTGGGCCGTCTGGTTGCTTTGGGTATAAAGAAGCTTCTTCGGAAGATTATGGTGAGAAGCAAAGTTGACGAGACGCTTGTTTCATTTACGACAAACCTTGGATATGTAACGATGCTGGCGTTTGTCATCATTGCAGCACTCGGGCAGCTGGGTATCCAGACGACCTCTTTTGTAGCCATTGTCGGTGCGGCAGGTTTAGCCATCGGTTTAGCACTGCAGGGATCACTGTCGAATTTTGCAGCGGGTGTGCTTATGATCATCTTCAAGCCTTTCAAGGTTGGTGATTTTATCGAGGGCGGAGGCGTTTCCGGCATAGTCGAGGAAATCGGAATCTTCACCACGATAATGAAATCCCCCGACAACAAGATGATAATAGTACCGAATGCCAAAATGACGGGTGACAATATCGTTAATTACACAGCTAATGACTGCCGGCGCGTGGATATTGTCGCTGGCGCAGGTTATGGAGACGATATTGACAAGGTTAGAAGTGTTCTGGAAGACATCCTGTCAGCTGATGATAGAATTCTGAAGGATCCAGCCCCGACAATCGGTATTCTGGAATTAGCCAACAGCAGCGTAAATTTTGCAGTTCGCCCCTGGGTCAAGACCGAGGATTACTGGGCAGTGTTCTTCGACACTCAGGAAAGCATTAAGAAACGTTTTGATGCGGAAAACATTTCCATACCTTTCCCTCAACAGGATGTGCACCTTTACAAGAGCGAGTAGAATACGTTTTGCTGTAATCCGAAAATGTTGAGGATATTTTGAGTATTGAGAGATCATCCAAGAAACAGGCATTGAAAAGCCTGTCCAGTTTCATTCTCCTGAAACAAGGAAAGAAAGAAGATGAAT
>DAOWNO010000293.1 GCA_030642525.1 Candidatus Aegiribacteria sp. | reverse complement strand
GCATGATGTACATGATGCCGATATTCATGACATTCCTTTTCATGAGGTTCCCGGCAGGATTGACCATGTACTGGTTCAGCAACAGCTTACTGACAATATGGCAGCAGCAGCTTATCAAGAAAAAGCTCGAGGCCGGACAGAGCTGAATTATCTAAGAGATATGTTCTGTATGGAAGAGTAAGATGTGAATACAATATCACCGGAGATTATCTGTGCCGTTGCGACACCTGAGGGAACATCCGCGCTTTCTGTCATAAGGATCAGCGGAAGCGGGTCCTATGATCTTCTTGAAAAGATAATGTCACTTGAAAAGAACCGACTCAGGGGAATGCGAAGAAAAGTCGGAAGGATTTTCGAGGAAGGCAGAACCGTTGACGAAGTTGTTGCTGTTTCCTGGCCTGAAGGAAGCAGCTTCACCGGAGAAGAGATGGTCGAGATCATCTGTCACGGAATACCGGCATCAATCAGAACGATAATGGAAATACTCATAAAGAACGGGGCAAGAAGAGCCGAACCGGGTGAGTTCGCGAGAAGAGCGTTCGCCGGTGGAAGACTGAACGCTGTTCAGGTAATAGCACTTGCGGCATTGTGGGATACGGAGAGGGAGCAGACAAACTTCAAAAGGCAAACGGAAAACAGCTGCGTGAAACTTCTTTCCGGGATAGAAAGCGCGAGAGAAGCTGTTGAAGGCATTATTGAATTCGGTGAAGCGCATCTGGAAGAAAATCTGGAGACAGTAGAGAATGTTTTCAGTGAGCTGATAGGAAGAGCGGGGGATTTTACAAGAGAAGCTGCTTCCATTGAGAAAACAGGCAGGGTAATGCTTATGGGTCCAATGAATTCAGGAAAATCCACGCTTTTTAATCTGCTGACTGAAAAAGGCAGAGCCCTGGTATCCGGGGAGCCGGGCACCACACGCGACGGCTCGACCTGTATTATTGAAGTGAGCGGCAGAAAAATGCAGCTTTGTGATACTGCCGGCACTGACGGACTTGGACTGGACAGAATTGCATCGGAAACGGTTATCGCCGGACTTGATGGAACGGAAAAAGTGATCTGGATGTCAGTTGGAGGGGAAACACCGCCTCCCGACGAAGTAAGGAAAAGAGCCGGAGAGATAATAGAGATAGCCGCCAAGAGCGATTTGGTCGGTACAGCCGATATCCTGAACGTATCCTCGATCTCAGGTGAGGGTATTGCGGAGCTGAAGGCGATCCTTTCAAGAGTTCCCGGGAGCATGTCTCTGGCAGGCGCGGCCGACAGGATATCAGACAGTATAGAAGAATCTTTCAGTTTCATCTCATCCGGGGAATATGGACTGGCAGCAGAACTTCTGAGCGAAGCCGAGATCGAAGCTAGACGAATTCTCGGCAGGGGAGAGAACATACAGTTAAGCGTTGAGCGGGCGCTGTCCGGTATGTGTGTGGGGAAATGATCGGCAACTGGGATGTGATAGTAGTCGGCGGCGGACATGCCGGAATAGAAGCGGCTCTGGCAGCAGGAAGAACAGGCTGCAGGGTCGTTCTGATTTCAGCGAAGGCAAGTCGGATCGGTGAAATGTCATGCAATCCCGCAATAGGAGGAATCGCTAAGGGGACCATCGTCCGTGAAATCGACGCGCTCGACGGATCAATGGCCCGCTCTGCGGATGCCACAGCGCTGCATTTTAGAATGCTTAACAGAAGAAAGGGACCAGCGGTGTGGGGTCCGAGGGTTCAGTCGGATGCCGCGAAGTATGCAAGGGCACAGCAGTTATGCATAAAAAACAACGGAATAGAAGTTATAGAAGACGAAGTAACAGGCCTCGACGGTAATACTGAAAGAGTTTCAGGAGTGAAGTGCAGAAGAAGCGGGAGAATTAAAGGGAAAACAGTTGTACTGGCCGCAGGTACATTCCTAAGGGGAAGGCTTTTCAGAGGAGATGAGTTCTGGAAAGGCGGAAGAATAGGAGATATCTCTGCAGATGCCCTGGAAAGGGACCTCGCGAAGAGAATGTTTCACGTGGAACGTTTTAAGACAGGTACCCCGGCCCGAATAGTAAGAAGTTCGGTGAATACCGCAGAACTTGAAGTACAGCGATCAGAAGAAACGGATTTCACCTTCAGTTTTGGAAAAGGCATGCCGGTGGGGGAAAAAGAGGTGTGCTACATAACGTACACAGACATAAATACGATGAACATAGTCAGGGATTATCTTCATCTATCTCCACTGATGGCGGGAAGGATAGAGGGAACGGGACCCAGGTACTGTCCGAGCTACGAAGATAAGGTTGTAAAATTTCCAGACAGACAAAGGCAGAGGATATACGTTGAACCGATGGGATACAAGTCAAGAGATTTCTACCTGAACGGGCTTTCAACCAGCCTTCCGCGGGAAGCGCAGATTAAAATGGTGAGATCGCTCCGTGGTTTTGAAAGTGCTGAAATATCTGATTATGGGTATGCCGTTGAGTATTCTTACTTTCATTTCTCTGAAATTGATGATACGCTGAGGTTGAGAAAAACGGAAAACGTATTTGCGGCCGGACAGATTTGCGGAACATCCGGATACGAAGAAGCCGCAGGGCTTGGATTGATTGCAGGGGCTAACGCCGCCCGAACCGCAAAGAACCGCGAGCCGCTGAAACTGTCAAGAATGAACTCATACATAGGAGTAATGATAGACGATATCGTAAGCAAGGGAGCGGATGAGCCATACAGAATGTTTTCGTCCAGAGCCGAGAACAGGCTTCATTTAAGACAGGATAATGCAGATAGAAGACTTTACATGTCCGGGAACAGGTTTGGAATACTGTCTGAAAAAAAGAAGGAACTCCTTAGTGCCAACCTGAAAGAAGCCGAAATCATCTGGAGTATACTTGAAAGCAGTACGACTGATGGTATGAAGCTGTCTAAATGGTGCAGAAGACCGGGAGTAACCGTTGAAGATGTCGGTGTACGGGCAGAATCCTTAATCGAAAAGGATCAGAAAATCCTTCTATCAGTTCTTCTGGACGAAAAGTACAGAGGCTATATAGAGAGAAACCGAAGAAGGCATGAATCCAGCAGAAACATGGGCAGGATCAGCCTCGGAGGAATAGCTTCTTACATGGAGATAAATGAAATATGCTGGGAGGCAAGGGAAGTTCTTGAAAGGGAAAGACCGGAAACGCTGGAGCGAGCAGAGAGAAGTCTCCTGGCGGCTTGCCATTGCTCATGCGTGCTTCGATAATGCAGGACTTTTGAACGTACTCACTGTTAGATGTTTTATTGCCATTTATTCGTAATTTTTTTTTT
>DAOWNO010000063.1 GCA_030642525.1 Candidatus Aegiribacteria sp. | reverse complement strand
GCTTTCTGTAGATCAGGCACATGCTCTAATGTTTCATTACATAAGACAACATCGAACTCATTGTCATTGTAAGGAAGTTGATGGACATCTACCGGTTCACCATCAACATCAAAAATCTCTTTTGCTCTGCTGCATGCTTCTTCGGACAGGTCTGAACTTCGCACGTTTATTTTAAATATTAACTTCGCTAGAGCTGCCTTGTATCCCTCAGCTCCACCGACATCCAGTAACGAAGTAAACTTCAAATGAGAAAGCGCCTTCATGACTTGATAAGTGATGATATATCTGGCTATTGTACCGGGTTCACTATGTCCCATCCTGAAGCCGTAAATGGGTTGATGAGCATGATAAATACCCTCTTCGTCAGTCATTCTGAATCGCTGGTCCAGCCATAGTTTCATGTCATGTGTGTAGCTGTCCATAGGCATTATCCTCTATTTCTCGGGAATTTCTCCAGCTTTTTTCAGAGCATATTTAGTCATGATCGGTCCTATGATCTCAAAGATAATGCAGGTGGCTGTTACTGTTGTGATTACGGCAACACCTATTTCTGAAGCATGTGTTCCCAGGTGAGAGAATTGCTGAGCAACTGCGATGGATAGGCCAATTGCCACACCTGCCTGAGATAGAATACCTATTCCAAGATATTTTCTGATATCGGATGGAGCTTTGCCAATCCGTGCTCCAAATCCGGCTCCCAGTATCTTTCCGGCCGATCTGGTGAGTATGTAGACCAGTCCAAGAAGCCCCAGAGAAGGCAGAGAACCAAGGTTCAGGTGCGCACCTGCTATGAAGAAAAACAAAATGAAGATGAGAGGCATCAGTGGACGTAAACGGTTTGCGACAACGACTGATTCACTTCTTGATGTGTTGGAAAGTACAAAACCCATTGCCATCGGTGTGAGAATAGGAGAAAAGCCGTATGTGAGGGCAAGTCCTACGGAAATACATACGAATCCGAAAGTCAGAGCTGGGATATTATCGTGCGAGCGGATAAGTCTGATCAGTCTGGTGTAAACAATACCGAGAATAAGACCTGTAGCGATACTTATTAAAATTTCGAGAGCCGGTTTGCCCACTGATGCAAGTACGTTCATAGATCCGCCTGTTTCAGAGCTGAGAAGTGATTTGCTCAGAGCAAACGCGAATCCGAAAATAAGGACTGCGATCCCGTCATCAAAACCGACTACAGCATACAGAGCCTGAGTAAGATTGCCCTTTGCCTTATACTCCTGGAGGACTGCCACAGTTCCGGCTGGAGCAGTTGCCGGAGCCATGGCGCCGAAAATGAGTGCCATAGGCCAGTCTCCGCCGGAAACGAGCAGTACCCCCAGAGTTACGAGAACGAAAGTAAGGAGGGTTTCACAGAGGAGAATTGCAGTCAGGCTACGGCCAAGTCGTTTGAGTATAGTGAGATTCAATTCAGAACCGATACTGAAAGCCACGAATCCCAGTGCGATATCAGATATGAATGAAAGATGTTCGAGTATTTCCACATTGAATATTTTTAGAAGTGAAACACCCATTACAGCACCAGCAAGCATGAAACCGATCAGGGAAGGCAACCCGATTTTTCGGGTAAATTTACCGGCATATAGACCGGAGAGAATCGCAATTCCAACAAGAGCGATTATAGAAACGGTCATTTTCAGCTTTCCAGTGAACCGTGAACGGATTGCAGATCGGAGACAGTTATCATGATATCGGTTCTTTCTGAAAGTGGCCCGCAGATGAATTCGATGTTTCTTATTGTTGCGTTAATTAATTCATTTCTGATTACAGAAACAATAATTCTGTTAAAATGATGTATGTCTGTGTTCCAGAAACCTGCGTAAAAGGGAATATTCATCAGATATCTTGTTGATTCATCCGCGTCCATAATCATGGAAGAAGTAGTTTCAGCTGTCGCGAAGACCTGCAGAAGCTCGTCGAAAACACTTTCATCCTGCACAAAAAGATGTAAAAGCTTTTTTCCAGACCGGGCGGACCTGTCTTCTTCCGGGGAAGCGTTATCTGACAGAATTTTGCACGCAATTTCAGAAGTTTCCGCGTTTCGAATATTATTTCTCAGTTCATCGTTCCGAAAGACCTGAGCGAGAGAGGAGAGCAATTGAAGGTGTGTTCGGGGGTGTTCTTCAGGACCAATTACAAATGGGATAAGATCAACCTTTTCATTATCAGCAGCGTTGAAATCTATCCCATTGGAAAGAACGACAAGTCCAGCGACAAATCCGGACATATCCCGTATTCTGCAGTGTGGTATTGCGACTCCGTGACCGCATGCTGTTGAGGACAATTTCTCCCGTTCAGAAAGAGCATTGTAGATTACTTCACTGCCGATACTCTTAAGAGGTTCGGCAGATGATGCGAGTGCTGCTATTTCACGGAGAAGCTGTTCACTGGAATCAGGCTTAAGGTCTATGGAAACCGAGCCTGGCTCAATTATTTCAGATAACTTCATTACAGGCCTCCAGTGTTTACATGCATTGAACTGAATCCATCCTGATTATAACCATCAAGTTTGGATCATACCTGGAATGTCAAGCAGTTCATCGAATTTCTCAATTGTTATGACAAGTCCCGGATCGATGAAATCTTCCCGTTCCGCTGCCCAGGTTCGATCTTTGATAATATGAACAGCCTGAATTCCAAGCGAAAGAGCCGGATTGATGTCTGATCGCGGACTGTTTCCCACCAGTATGCATCTATCCGGAGGCATGTTGAAACGGGTTATAAGATCTTTCAGGTTGTCTGAAGTTTTCTCAGGTACTATTACTATATTATCAACAAGCTGCACAAGGTCGGATTTAAGGAATTTGGAGTACTGGTGCTCCTGTTCACCCATTGTGTAAATGACTGTAGTGACAGGGAGTGATTTGATATCCAGCAGAGTTTCCATTACTCCGGGCATAAGTATTACCGGATGCTCAAGAAGTGTGCTTTCAATATCACGAAGGGCAGTAGATGACCACAATGGCGGTTCAGGAATGAGCTCGACCATTATCTGTCGCAAAGTATCAATGTATGGCCGTGCACCATAACCTGTTGTTGACAATCTCTCAATATCTCTCGTATGAACCATGTGACGGATATTCTCCCTCTTGAACCCCAGAGTGTGCATAAGCTCCAGAAAATCGTATTCGGTTCTTTCAAAGAAAAGAGCGCTTTCCCAGAGTGTATCATCCGCGTCAAGTATTAGAAGTGTCTTACAGTTCATTGGTAAATTCTTTCCATCGTACAGGTTTCACGGTAAACTCATATTTGAATATACCACAATTTTACAGGGATATACGAAAATCAGCAGTTAATTGAAAAAGGAAACGTTTACGCAACGTGCAATAAGGAGGTTCAAGAACTTATACCAGTCAGATGAGGTAAAAGCATCAGAATATTCAAGGAATGCTTTTCATTTCTACTATTGATGATGAGTTAACATGGAATTTCATTGCCGTGATTACTTCTTTAGAAATTCTGTCCGGTGTAAACGTACTATCATGATTAGTGATAGTGATATTGTTCATATATGGGGTATATCGTGCTTAAGATGTTTATTATAAGAATCTATTGATAGTGGATAACTTACGTGAATATTAATGCGTAAACATACATTCAGATTAATCGAAGGAAAAAGAAATGAGGAATCACAGAAGAATAATGTTCGGAGTTATTATAGCTTGACCAACAGAAAGCTATTTTGCAGAGTAGCATTTATCAACAAAGCACGATAGGCAGACTTCGGAGTAATATTTCAGAGGGGATAAAAATGTGATATTCTAAATTTTGATACTGCAGGTTGTAGTAATAACTCTTATCCAAAAGGAGAAATGCGATGAAAAAGCAGATCTCGGTCAAAGGTGCTTTCTTTTCAATAATATTTTCAATAATCATTGCCGGATGTGGTGAGCAGGCTGATCAGGCTCAAACTGATACAGATTCGTATATACAGGAACAGGTAGTTGATCTTTCGATTGCGGTGCCTCTTCTGAAAGTGGGTCACTGCAGGCATGACCACCATACGGCTGTGTTTGTATCTGCTCTGCGCGGTGAACGGATGAATGCGATTTACGGTATTTACCTTGAGCCTCTTGGAGAAAGCTACTATGCTCTCATCGAGAACGGGCAGAAAGTGGCTGAAATCGAATTTGTGCAGTCACAAGGTGCTATTAACGTTCCAAACAACATGATTGCCGGGCTGTTCGACATAGGTTTCGGGGGTGTGATTCCTTTTGCCGCGAGTGCTGATCAGGGAAGCGGCATCAAAATAATCAGTCCTCTTCACAGCAGAGGTGATATGCTTGTAGTCTCTGTTGATAACGATGCGGTTAACGACTGGGATAGTTTTGTCGACTGGGTGAATGAAAGCGAAGAACCGCTGATCATTGGATTTAAAAGTCCCAAGGCAGTTGCTCTTCTGATATTTGAATCAGCGATTACCGAGGCAGGAATTCCGTGGAGCATGCATGGGAATCCCGAACCAGGTTCAAAAATTCTTCTCTTCAACGCACAGGGAGAACCTAATCTGAATCCGTCACTCCAGAATGAGACCATCGATGCGTATGTATCGAATAATCCCGCATGTGCTCTGGCCGAGTATAACGGAATAGGAAAATGCGTTGCAGAGCTGTCAGATCTTCCTCCCGGAGATTTCCGCAATCATCCATGCTGCGCAATTGCGGCAACGGAAACAGCAATTGTTGAGAAACCGCTGGAGATAGCGGCGTCTCTCAGACTGTTTGCTGCCGCAACAGACTATATCAATAATAATCCTGAGGATGCTGCGGTCGCAGCTGCTGAGTGGATCGGCAACCCTGTTGAAGTGGAAGAAATTTCAATGGCGACCAGTGGATACTGCATGGAAGTTTCTCTGGACTGGCTCGAAAACATGGTTGCTATACTCGACAATATGAGAAATCTGGGAGCGTTCACCGGCCCTCTTGCGGAGAAGGATGATGAGACAAATGCCTGCTTCCTTTACGATTTCTCCCTTATGCCGGAGAATCTGAGGTAGATTCCATCTCAACAACTTGTAACGGAAGAAATGTGTCCCGGATCGGAAGTTTGAAAAATCGGCTTCCAGGTCTGATTATCCCTCTTCTTCTGTTGCTCTGGTGGATACTTATTACCGGAGAAGGCAGTGATACTCTGCTGCCCTCTCCGGCAGAAGTATTTTCAATTCTTGTTCATCCGTTCCGGGATCAGATATCAACAGGGTCTCTTATCTGGAGTATGACAGTAAGTCTTGTTCGGATTACTCTTGGATTTTCACTTGCTGTTACTATCGGTATTCCGATCGGTCTTATGATGGGTGCATCCACACATGTCAGAAAGTTCCTTTCACTGATGATAGAAATGGCCAGGCCGCTTTCAGCCATCGCTCTTCTGCCCCTTTCAATAATATTGTTTAAATCAGAGACGCTTTCGCAGTTTTTAGGTATGTCGTATCTGAGATATCAGAAGCATCTTTTAAACGAGATGCAGCTTGGAATGATCTTCATTCTGTTCTGGGGGGGTGTATTCCCGATTATTCTCGGGACTATTCAGGGAGTAAGGAGTGTTCGAAAACTGCATCTTGAAGCGGCAAAGGTTCTGGGTGCCCGAAAAACTTTCGTTTTCAGGCATGTTATGATCCCGTCAGCTCTTCCGGACATTTTTCACGGACTTAAACTCGGTATCGGCAGATGCTGGATGGTTATCATCGCTGCGGAGATGCTTCCGGGGACGAACTCCGGAATAGGATACCTTATCAGGTATTCCTACCAGCTGTCCCGTTATGACATAATGCTTGCCTGTCTGGTGATTGTCGCGATTATCGGCGCCTTCTTTTCAAAGGGACTTGAAGCGCTGGGAGAGAAATCTCTGGTTCTAAGAAGCAGGGAAAGATAAAATGAGGGCTTTGAGTGTAACAGGGTTGGTAAAAACCTTCAGAGAGAAATCCGGTGATGTCCATGCTCTCGGTCCTGTCAGTATCGACGTTCCTCAGGGCAGCTTCCTGTGTGTGCTGGGGCCTACAGGCTGCGGGAAAACAACTCTTCTTCGAACAATTGCCGGGCTGGAAATCCCTGACAGCGGAAGCGTCGAGCTGATGATCAGGACTAACGGCAGACAGCCCGTTGTAGGTTATGTTTTTCAGCAGGGAGCGCTTTTCCCCTGGATGAGTATCTATGCTAATGTTGAATTTCCCCTCTCTGCACGGGGAAACATCGACAGGATAACCCGCCGCCAGCGGGTGGAGGCGATACTTGATATGGTCGGACTATCCGATTTCAGTTCAAGTTATCCTCACCAGCTTTCCGGAGGGATGCAGCAGCGTGCTGCTCTTGCAAGATCGCTGGTGATGCAGCCTGACATTCTGCTTCTTGATGAGCCTTTCAGCTCTCTGGACACCAGAACCAGTCAGGATCTGCAGGAGAATCTGAGGAATACGTGGAAAGAGGCTGCCACTACTGTAGTATTTGTGACTCACAGCATTGAGGAAGCTGTTTACCTTGCGGGGGAGGTGGTAGTTCTGGGACATAGACCGGGAAGAATAGTTCGCCGCCAGACCATAGATCTTCCCGATCCAAGATCAAGGCTATCCCCTGAATTCACGGAATACCTTGTTTCACTGCGCAGGACTTTTGAAGAACTTGTTGAAGAACCGGAATAGTATTACAGGAATTCACATGCACTAATTACTCGAGTACGAAATTGTAAATAACCGAAGTCCATACGCCGACAGGTTCATTGTCAGCTCTTCTCGCGGGGGACCACTTGCTGTTCCATGCTGCATCCAAAGCGGCTTCGTCCATAGTTCCCAGTCCTGAACTCTGAGTGATTACCACCTGAACGGGTATACCTTCAGTCGATATGAAAATCTGGAGTATGACTCTTCCTTCAACTCCTGCCTGTCTCGCCATATCAGGATAGTCAGGAACAGGTCTGAATGTACAGACCGGAAGAACACTGTGAGGAATAAAAGTTCCGGGATTCGGAATGTTGTCTGCCGGATTCACATCATGAGTCAGATTGTTCATCGCAACCGTAATCGCATGATCAAGACCTGTAGTATCGGCTGAAAGGCTTATTACCAGTTCAGTTTGAACGACATCGGGTATTTCATTCCGTATTATATTCTCAACATCAACCGGAATGTCTTCTTTGAGTGCCGGCGGAATTTCGTATAGTTCTCCCGGGTCAAATCCCTGCATTTCAGTATCAACCGTTTTCGCAGCGAGTCTTCCCATCTGTGTTCCCGGTATTACCTCAAATATCAGGATTAACAGAATTATGCCCGCGACAGTACCGTAATCCATCGCACCAGCTTCTGATACATTTCCTGGATTGCGCATTTGAAACCTCCTTCAATTGTTATACAGATTCAGGACATTTCTATTCCGGAGAACGACATCAGCAGTTTGAATCAGCATGACATATATGCAAGTGGAATTTGCGGGTTAAACCAGGTGAGGTGTAACCTGAACGGAGGGGGATCTGGAATTAAACTGAGTAATCAGTTATCAGCTTTTGGTTTTCAGCTTGAAAAACAGAATGATAGCAATCGTATCAAGTGAAATAAGTAAAGCTAGAACCTGACCATCACCAACATTATTGTATCCAAATACAAGCCTTAAAATAAGAAATACAAGTGTACCCATTTATCAATACCTCCTCTTTTGTTTGTTAATAAATACAAACTGAAGTGTTCTTTGACAAGTTTACGTTGGAACTCACTTTTTTCTGAACACTGTCTAAATTTAAATCTTGAAGACATTTTTACAGGTACTCATGTAATTGTGTACAAAAATAGACCCTGCTTGAATTATCGGAAGAATTCCTCAAGAACGAAAAACGTGCATGATTACCTTTTCAATATACCGTGAAACAGTATATCAACAATTGTTTCGGGAGGTGGAATTATAGTAGATCTAGAATAGATACTGCTCATCATGAACGCGAGAATGCTTCCTCTGAACATTCTGCAAGCAACACCAAGATCGACATCTTCCCTGATCGTTTCCTTCAGGAGTTCTCTGGAGAGGATATCCATGAACAGGATCTGGATGCTCTCTATCTCATTCTGCAGGTCGTCAATCACTATTCTCAGAGTGGGATCTGTAGCCAGTGCCAGGTAAGCCCGCGGAAAGGAGGGAAACTCTTCCAGACCATGAAGGTAGTTCTGTGCGATGATAACAAGGGTGTCGTGGAGTGATTCGTTTTTCTCCGCAACCGAAACGATTAGTCTCTTTGCTTTTTTAAGCACAGAGAAAACGAGAACACGGAATAGTGCTTCCTTGCTTTTGAAGTGATAGTAGATCGCAGGCTCACTGATGCCGCACGATTTTGCTATCATTTTCATCGAGATATTCGAATAGCTTGATTCAGTCATAAGTTCGAGTGTCTGCTTTAGAATCAATTGCTTCATTGTCATTCCATTTTTCATAATCTTAACTCCGAACAGAACTGTAACCGAATCATTTTCCGCTATCCGTTTCAAATTTACGTGAGAGCTTTGAGAAACGCTTATGTGTTCCAAGGACTACGTAAAAACATGGGATAACGAAAAGAGTGAGTGCTGTGGCAACAATGAGCCCGCCCATCACCGATATCGCCATGGGCGCCCACATCTCCGATCCTTCGCCCAGGCCCAGAGCCAGCGGCGCAAGAGCAAGTACTGTAGTCAAAGCTGTCATCAGGATTGGACGGAACCTTGTTGTTCCGCTTTGAATGACGGCTTTGTAAATATTCAGCCCTTTTGCCCTTAATCTGTTCGCATAGTCAATCAAAACAATGCCGTTGTTGACCACGATTCCAGCGAGAAGAACCATTCCTATGAGAGAAGTTACAGAAATAGTCGTTCCGGTGAAAAGGAGAATCCAGATAACTCCAATCAGCGCCATCGGCACGGTGAGTATGATGATGAAGGGTTCCAGGAGGC
>DAOWNO010000145.1 GCA_030642525.1 Candidatus Aegiribacteria sp. | reverse complement strand
TCAGTCTGGGAGGCGGCTTCAGAGGAGAAGTCGGCGGAGATTACTCCAGCATAATGGCCCGGACAGAGAGTGGAGATGTATTTACCATCCGGTTCGGTATTGCAAAGGAGGTAGCATTATGAGATGGCTTGCAGTGCCGGCCGTATCGATCCTGATACTTGCTGCGGTTACAGGATGCGGCAGAAACCCCCTTTTCTTCCGAATGGGAGCGGATTACTATCCAATCAGTCACATCGGCAGCCAGTGGGAGTATTCGATCGACGCTGGAGGATCGCTTATCGTATCAGTGATAGATCAGACCGAAAAGGGAGAGAGAGCCTGTTACAGGGTTCTTTCCGGGGCGGACTACACATACTGGATAGCAAATGACGGATACCTCGAATTCTATGAGGATCACAGAGTCATGTTCAACGGGTACGAGGTTCCGCTTTACCAGGCCTGGGTGACCTGGCTGGACTGGCCGCTTACGACGGGATATTCACGAACCGATTCAGCATCTACCTTTGCCGTGAACCAGGGTGTTACAATAAGCCATGACTGGAAAAGGACTTCGATGGTTCTTGGAATTGAAACCAGTCCCGATGGCAGATGGGAGGAATGCTACCATCTGAGACAGCACGAAACAACGATCAACTGGATCAGGGCTGCAGGATTCGAGCCCGAAACTACTGTTGTTCAAAGAGACATCTGGCTTGCCCCCGATGTGGGACTGGTCGCAAGGGTAACCGCTGACAGCAGCCTGACCCTGGTAGAGTATCAGCAGGGTAACTGAGCTTGACTTCCGGTCTTATCTTTTCGTTGTTCTTTGTCTTTGCGTACGTCTACATAGCCACCTCCCATAAAAAGCGGGGGCTGGCGATCTGGATCACTGCAGGGCTGGCCGTTGTATTCACCATTATCTTTGGCTGTTTCGCCGGTTGGAGCGAGCTGGCTTCGATTGCCGGCGGTATTAACTTCAGTGTTCTTCTGATATTCTCCGGTATTCTTCTTATTGCAGAGGTGCTTATCGAAACGGGAGTGCCGGGATATCTTGCCGGTCACATTGTAAGCCGTTCAAAGAACTACGGCCACGCTGCCATATATCTCTGTATCCTCTCAAGCGTGATATCGATTTTCGTGGAGAATGTAGCCACTGTGATGATAGTAGCACCGATAGCCCTGGAGGTAGCCAGAAAGCTTAAGGCTAACCCTGTAGCTCTGCTTGTGGGAATTGCGGTTGCCAGCAATCTCCAGGGAACAGCCACCCTGGTCGGTGATCCACCCAGCATGATACTGGCTGCAGCGGAGAATATGGATTTCAACGATTTCTTTTTCATGAACGGAAAACCGGGCATATTCTTTGCCGTTCAGCTTGGGGCGGTGGCATCCTTTTTCGTTCTGAGAAAGTTCCTGAAAAAGGACTCAAGACCACTTCCGGAAGTCACGATCCCTTCCGTCAGCAGCTGGTTCCCTGCCTGGATCCTGGCCGGTGTGATCCTGGGTCTGGCAATACTCAGTTTCTTCTTCCCCGGTGTGGGTATAGAAGCTGGTCTGCTTTGTATTGCCGGAGGCGGGACAGCTGTACTCTGGCATGCATTCTTCAGAAGGAGGCATTCCGGAGGCAGAGGCAGGGGAAACCACGGAGACCGCAGAGCCAGGAAAATCCTTAAGGAATTTGACTGGATACGCTGTTCCTGCTTGCCGGGATCTTCTTCATGGTGGGCGCCCTTGAGGAAATGGGAGTCATGTATAAGATCGGTGTTTTCCTGGCCGGTGTATCCGGGAACAGTCCCCTGCTTGCATTCCTGATAGTTGTTGTAAGCGCAGTCGTATTGAGCGCTTTCATAGACAATGTTCCCTACGTGACAGCCATGATACCGGTCACCCATGCGATCGCGCAGACTCTCGGAGAAGCCGGACAGAGTCACTACTACCTTACCTTCGGCCTGCTCATTGGAGCCTGCCTCGGGGGGAACATATCCCCGGTCGGCGCCGCAGCGAATATCGTATCCGTATCTATTTTGAGAAAGAACGGTTACAGGGTATCATTCATGGAGTTCGTCAGGATCGGGTTGCCGTTCACAATAGTCGCTACAGCAATTGGTGCTGCTTTTATATGGTTTGTCTGGGGGCCGTAAATGATGGATTTCAACTGGACTGTTTCAATGCCCGCAACGAATATCCGTACCTGTTCACTGAAAGGGGAGCAGTCCCTGTGGCCGAATGAATTCTCAGATGAATGGGAACACCCGTTCCTTATAATCGATTCGGAAGTGATAAGGCTGTGGGACAATCTGCTGCAGCCGGTGATAATGTCAGCTTCCGGGCTGTACGTCATGGAATCCAGGGAAGTTCTGAAGAATGCATTCACACTTTCCCAGATATGGGACAGCATGTCAGCTGCCGGGATTCACAGAGACACGCCAGTTGCTGTGATAGGTGGCGGTCTGGTATGCGACATTGGCGCAATGGCCGCGTCAACCTATCTCCGCGGTTTGAGATTGATGCTTGTTCCAACCACTCTTCTCTGCATGGTGGATGCCTGCCTCGGCGGAAAAACCGGTGTGAATCTCGCCGGAGCCAAAAATCAGGTTGGAACGTTCAACCCCGCCGGGAAGATACTTGTAGCACCTGATTTTCTCGATACACTTCCGGATCGAGAATTCAGCAGCGGGATTGCGGAGATAATAAAAACCGCACTGATAGGGGACAGGTCGATACAGGGATTACTGGAGCGGATTACTATTGAGAAGCCAAATAAGAACGACATCCTGGAAATCGTACACAAATGTCTTGAAGTGAAGGGTGGTATAGTCGTCCGGGATCTGAGAGAAACCGGAACGAGAATGCTTCTTAATCTGGGACATACCATAGGACATGCTCTGGAAAGCGCCGGCGAGTTCCGGCTTTCACACGGAGAAGCCGTGGGTCTTGGGCTTTTAGGGGAGGCTGCCGTTGCGGTAAGTCTGGGCGGCAACAGGGAACTGCCCGGAGAGATCCGGTTCATGCTGGAACAGGCCGGTCTTCCAACAGCTCTTAACGATACTGTTTCCGGGGAGAAACTCTCCCGTTTATTCGAAAAAGACAAAAAAACCCGGAGGGACGGGCGGATCTGGGCACTCCCCTTTGACTGGTGCGACTGCAGGCTTACGCATCTGACACCTGATCAGGAGAAGAAGGTTTTTCCATTATTCATGAACCTGCTGAAGGCGTAATCAACAATTGAAATATGTCACTGAGGGAAGCTTCTGGGAGCACCTTGAAGAGCTCAGGCAAAGGTTATTCAGCGTTCTGGGTGTTCTGGCGGGCTCGGTCGTTCTATCATTCGTTTTCAGCAGCAAGATAATGGAGCTTGTCCTTGCAAGCGGTCCACCCGAACTTCAGACCCTTGCCCCCACCGAGGCTTTCGCAGCGCATCTCAACCTTTCGCTTGCAGCCGGTATTCTTGCTTCTTCACCTGTTATCTTCTACCAGTTCTGGCGGTTTGTCTCACCCGGTCTTTTCAGGAAAGAGAGAAAAACAGCGGCTTTTTCGGCGTTTGCGTCTGTTCTCCTATTTCTTGCCGGGGCGGCATTTGCATGGCTTCTCATGCTGAAACCGGCTATAAATGTCTTCAGAAGTTTCGAGACGGGAAACATCATAGGTCACTGGAGCCTGGCGAACTATATTGCCTTTCTCAGCAGATTCGTCATAATATTCGGTGTTGCTTTCCAGCTGCCGGTTCTTATACTGATACTGGTACGCCTGGGAGTCGTAACTCCTGAAGTTCTGGCGAAATACAGAAGACACATAATTGTGGGGCTTCTCATTATTGCAGCCATCCTCACCCCGCCTGATCCCCTCACGCAGATCATGCTTACCCTTCCTCTGTATCTTCTCTTTGAATTGAGCCTGCTGGCTGCCAGATTCGGGTACAGGAGGAAAAAAGCTTCATGACTTTACATGAAATCCCTCCACTCATAGATTCCCGACCATGAATAAAAGTCTTTCCGTAGTCGTACCTATGTACAATGAGGAGGAGAATGCCGAGAAGGCCGTTCTCTCCCTTCAGAAGGTTCTTGCCGATCTGCTGGATGATTTTGAGATAATCATAGTAGAGAGCGGTAGCACAGATAGAACTGCTGAGATAGCTGACAGACTGGAGAATGAGCAACGGGATGTAAGAGTCATACACCAGATCAGTAAAGAGGGGCTTGGAAGCGCGATAAGACTCGGGATGGCGAATGCCAGAAAGGAATATGTCCTTTACATAGATGGAGATGAACCTTTCGAAGTTACAGAAATCTCGAGGGTACTCCCGTGCCTTGATAAGGGTCGCGTCGTTATCGGATATCGCATCGGTGAGAGGGAAAGCTTCAAGCGAAAACTCTTCAGCGCTGTGTACAACCGGATAGTACAGCTTCTACTCAGACTTGGCGTCAGGGATGTGAATTTCTCCATGAAAGCACTTGAGCGAGTTCTTCTGAAAAAACTGAATCTTAGAGCGAATGGTGTATTTTTCGATGCTGAGCTTCTCGCCGAGGTCATCAGGGCTGATGCTATTCTCTATGAAATCGGGTTCGAATATACACCTCGAAAAAGTGGAGATTCGTCTCTCGACAGAATTCCGATTGTTATCAATACATTATGGGAACTGACCTGTTACTTCTTCAGGAATCGAGTCTTTCGCAGGGGTTAGTTCGGTTCATGTTCTTTCCCGCCAGTCGTTCGCTACATCTTCAAGGCTTTTTTCAAGAGGGATTGAGACTCGCAATCCAAGCGAGTTTCCCGCATGTGTTGAATCACCTGGAAGATCCCTTACAACAGCGTCTCCGGTTACCGGACTTCCCTCTCTGATCAAGAATTGTGCTGGGAGAGTGAATATCTCCAGCAGATGGTCGAGTACATATCTGCCTGTATGTGTAACTCCGCTGGCAATATTGTACACTTGTTCTGGAGAAGGATCACGAGAGAGTGCCGCAGCAGAAATAAATCCGGCTGCATCTCTGACATCAACGAAATCCCGTCTGGTATCGAGAGGACCAACTTCCATTTCAAGGGGGAAACCGTTACGCTCAATTAAGGCAAGCCTTCGCGCAAACGAAGGAATCATCATCACAGGCTCCTGTCCCGGTCCAACCAGATTAAAGGGCCTCAGTATAACGAGCTTTATTCCCTTCTGCCTGCATATTCGTCTTGCCAGTTCCTCCCTCTCAATGCAGCTCACTCCATAATCGGATACTGGATTGAGTGAGCAGGTTTCTTTTACCGGCCAGTGGTCAGGGGGTGGAGCGCCGTAGACCGCAGATGAACTGAGAAGTAGAAATTTATCTGGTGGCGGGTCAAGGTTCTCAAGAAGATTCTCTGTTGTTTCCACATTCATAAGTCTGTATTCCTGAACACTTTTTGCCCTGATGATACCAACCATCTGAATGACTGTCCGGAAATTGTCACCACTCAATGCCAGCCTGGAATCCGTGCGGCTTGTCAGATCGCATTGTGTAAAATTGAAACCGGTTCTGCCTTGGAGATCGAGAATGGTGAGTTGAAGCGCGGGATCGATTTCTCGCAATCTTCCGCAAAGATGCCTCCCAAGAAAACCTGCTCCTCCAGCCGCAAGAATTCTCATCTGTACTTATCAGGTAGATACTTCTCAGGACACTCGGAAAAAACTCTCTGTGCCTCGGTGAAATCTTCGAGGTTTCCGATATCAAGCCATTCGTCTTTGCTTCGGTAGCATCTAACAGTATTTCCTGCGCTGATGAGGGATAGAACCAGGTCCGGAAAATCAAGAGGCTCGCCGGTATGTACGAAACTCAGCACTTTTCTATTGTACGCGTAGACTCCCATGCTGACCTCGTAATCGAGGATCGGTTTCTCTACGTAATCGGTTACCGTATCGCCTTCGAATTCCAGCACACCAAGCTGTACACGGGTCTGTCTATTCTTCGAAGCAACGGTTAGTATTCCTCCGGACTTGACGTGGTAATCAAACATTTTCCCGAAATCGAGTGTCGTCAGGATATCACCGTTCAGAACCAGGAAGTTCTCCGGCAGATTCTTCACC
>DAOWNO010000249.1 GCA_030642525.1 Candidatus Aegiribacteria sp. | reverse complement strand
CTCCACCTTCCATGTTCTTTGGATTTATTCTTTGAAGCTAATATATCCCATTGGAACCACTTCAGCAGTCTGTGGAGTTTCAGTCCGGAAAGACAGTGTTTCTTGATACCCGTGAGTTCGATCTCAGGCTCTCCATTATGGGTTGCATCCCGTTCTTTCGTCCTTTGATTCCGTTACAAGTGTTTTCTGAAGCAGTCTTAATGGTTCCAATGGCATGCATGAAATCTGCAATTGACATATTCAATTTTCATGGTATTATTCATTCATGATTGAGCGAACCAGAAACCTTAAGCACCTTGAAGCAGCTCTTGCCCGTTCTCCCGTTACCGCATTGCTTGGAGCAAGACAGATAGGCAAGACTACACTTGCCATGCAATATCTGCAGGATAATCCGGGAAAATATCTTGATCTGGAAACACATGCGGATCAGCTTCGTCTTTCGAATCCCGAAATGTATTTGTCTTCACTTGATGGGCTGGTAGTCATCGACGAAATTCAGCGTAATCCGGAACTGTTTACGGTGATTCGTCCTATTGTTGACAGAAAACCGGATGGGGTTAAATTCCTGCTTCTTGGCAGTGCTTCTCCTGATATAATCCGGGGTGTTTCCGAAAGTCTTGCCGGCAGGGTGTCTTTTGTTGATCTGTCGGGATTATCTATTGAAGCAACCGGTCCGGATAATATTAATGTTTTGTGGAACAGAGGGGGCTTTCCACCTGCATACTGTGCTTCTGATGATTTCTCCAGCCTGGCATGGCGAATGGACTTTATCAGAACATTTCTTGAAAGAGATCTGCCGCAGCTCGGTTATCCGCTTCCAGCTTCAACCATGAGACGTTTCCTCATGATGCTGGCATCCGGCCACGGCCAGGTTCTTAATCTCTCTGCAATTGGCCGGTCAATGGGGATTTCACACACAACAGTAAGCAGATATCTCGATGTCCTTGAAGGAGCTTACATTATTCGTCGTCTGCAGCCCTGGCATGCCAATATCCGAAAAAGGCAGGTTAAGTCAGCCAAACTGTATCTGCGCGATCCAGGCATACTTCATGCTTTGCTTGGCGTCAGGAATTATGATGATCTGATCGGCAACCAGATCGCAGGTCATTCATGGGAAGGCTATGTTGTGGAGGAAGTTATAAAAGCATTCAATACTGACAGGCTGTTCTACTGGAGAACGCATCAGAATGCTGAACTTGACATTCTTCTCTTTTTAAGCGGTAAGCGTTACGGCATGGAGATAAAGCTGTCTGAAAATCCCAAGCCCGGGAGATCGGCCAGGATCGCTATCGAAGACCTGGACCTGGATCATCTCTGGTGTATTTATCCAGGTGAAAGTGTGATACCGATTGATGAGGACATCACTCTATGGCCTCTGAGGAATCTGTACTCTCATCCACTTCTTCCGGAACTATCATGATAATACGCCTGTCACATCAACTTGGAAAGAAAATCGGTGTAAAGACGACGCAATCATTCCCTTTGCATTCGAATCCATTTGCTGACTGGTCTGCGCATCTGTTCACAGCGGACAGAACGCAGTACATCATCATGGTGAACACTACTTCGCTGTATTCAGTGATGACTTTCGGCAGGGGAATAACGAATGACAGCAAGTTCCTCGGCAGAATGACCAGTGTTCTGGGGGAATTCCTCCGGGACGATGGATTTACTTTCATATGGTAAAGAATCATATCACCGGAAACCGCCGGTATTCGTTTTTCAAAGAGTCTCAACAGATCGGTTACAGGTTCCATGAACAACATGATACAGGCTGCGAAGTATCTGCTGATTGAACGGGAGATGGCTCCATACGAAGTTGCCGTTGACCTGAACGGAATGATCATGTCAATGATAGAACACAGTTCTCCCAGAGTAGAGTTCAGGATGCAGCAGCTGGACTGATCTATTCTGGTTTTGAGTTTTCCAGCTTAACGTTCCGGTATTCAATATGCGCAGTATGCATAACTCTTTGCCTTACATGTTGCGCTGAGCTACGCTTGAAGCCTGGAAATCTTCTCAGATAATCGTATCCTCAATATTGGGAAAACGGTCAGCATCTCAATATGCGGTTGACTACCGGGTAATACTAATGTAATTACCAGCATCTGTATTTTGCAGTACAGATTCGGAAGAAGATATTCCATCGAGAGGGAGATTTTGGAATTAACTGAAATACTCAGCGAGCTTGAGCTGAACAGAGGATACTATCCTGAAAATGCTGCGTCAGGTGAGAATAATATCAAACTGCTGCTTCTGTAAAAGGGATACGGGGTTAAATGAAAGAGGGATAGACCGGAAGGATGTGTGATCCCATTGAGTAATGGAGACAGCCCCATCTTATCGCATACTATCATACTATTCCTGTTTTTCGATGAATTCAATATCTGCCAGATCCCTGTGCCGCCCAAAAGCAGATAGTGAACTTTATGTTCGTTTAAAAACTGTATGAATTCTTTGAAGTCGTCCGGTAGTTGCTTCTTGCCCATAAAAGCATTCCCTTAGAAATGTGATTGTTCTGAACTTTTCCTGTGCGCTGGTCTTTGCCCAGAATTGTATGTTTTCTTTTTCTAACTCTTCTGAAGTTCCAATACTGATGTCTTTTCTGTCTATTTTTTCGTTCATATGCATCCTTTGTTTCTTCCGTACATACAGCAACAAGCAGCGGTTGAGCATTTTGTAGTTTCTCCGGCAATCAGATAATGCTGATACTGCTGTTCATTTTACCGTAACTATAATAAAGATAATATCCAAAGTATTTTGTCGCAAGGTTTTCTGAAGCTTGTTCGACACTTGATTCTTTTGAACTTCTGGAATGATAATTCAAGTCTGTGATGTTTATTCGTACATTCGTTAAGTACTCTTTTTATGATACTTGACAAATGTCTTATATATCCTTACCCTTAATTAAGGAATACTAGAATATGTAAGGAAGTTTGGAGATGGCTATAGCAACAATGACAAGCAAGGGACAGGTAACGATTCCCAAAGCTGTAAGAGATTTTTTGCACCTACATGCGGGTGACAGAATCGATTTCATCGTTTCAGGTGATGGTGATGTAATTGTCAGGCCGATAACAAAGAAAGTTGATGATGTTTTCGGGGTGCTGCACAAAGCAGGAAGGGTAGCGGTCTCTGTTGAGCGGATGAATGCTCTGGTGAAAGAAAAAATCAGGGAGAACTCCTGATGCAGGCAATTGATACAAATGTGCTTGTCAGGTTTCTTGTAAATGATGATGAACGGCAGGCTGAACTCGTATATGAACGCTTCAGGGACGCGGAAAACAAAAGCGAAGTACTGTTCATTCCGCTTCTGGTGATTTTTGAAACCATTTGGGTTCTGGAATCCGCTTACGAAGCGAAAAGAAAAGAAATAATCGATTCTTTAAGTGATCTTATGCAGATGCCTATTTTTGAGTTTGAATTTCAGGCAGCAGTTCAGGCAATGGTGGCTTCCGCACATTTGAGTTCAACCGATCTGACAGATATTCTCATTGGTCAATCTGCCAGAGTCTCCGGATGCGATGTTGTTCTTACATTCGATAAAAAGGCGTCAGGGATAGATCTGTTCGAGCTTATCGATCAGGAATTCTGATAGATAGTACTTGAATATATCTGCTGTATAGTTCGAAGAGGGGAGATTTTTATGAGTGAATGCCTGCATAACAATACCCTTGAAAGCGGGGAAGACCATCTCATCAGGGACAAGTGGGGGAAAGAGTATCATTTCAAGATTGGAGCATTTCCTTATCCAACCGGCCCATTTATCGAAGCGGTGGAGGTGAAGCAGGGTACTGTGCCCGGATATGTGTTCCGTATTGAGTCGGAATCTGCTGAAGGTTTCTTTGACGCCGAGGAGAAGTTGCT